>CAZRFT010000341.1:0-7734 GCA_964599255.1 uncultured Neptunicoccus sp.
CCCAACCCTTTGCGCATCACAGCCTGTCGAACGGGTTTAATTCCGTGAAGTAGTTTTAACCCTTCTAATCGCAGGTCGCGCAACGGCTGCATTTCGGTCATGGCCGCGCGATTAAGGGCGTCAATGCCTTTGCGGCGAAGCTTCATGTCACCAAGGCGGGCCTTCTCAAACGCCTTCGCTTGAGAGCGATCTAGAACTTCAGTGAGATGTTCATAAAGCCACGCAATATCGGCCAAGGACATATTTAAACCCTGCGCTCCGATTGGGGGAACCACATGGGCGGATTCGCCAATTAGGCAGCATCGACCGACAGCAAGAGTTTCTACAAGTTGGGAGATGATGGGAAACGCCTGAATTTCAGTTTCCAATTTCAATTTTCCCAAAACGCCAGTGGAACGCTCTTGAAGCGCGGTTTCAAAGCCTTTTTGGGGAAGCTTTAACAGTTCGTCGACTGCGCGTTGCCGTTCCATCCAAACGACAGACGAAAATTGCTTTTTCCCCTTTGTGGGCATTGGGACCAAAGTAAATGGTCCGCCTGTGCGATGAATTTCTGTCGATATATTTTCGTGCGGATCTTCATGACTTATCGCAAAGGCCATGGCCGACTGCCCGTAGTCCCAGCGTTTGGTTTTAACCCCTAATGCATCGCGCGTCGCTGAATTCCGTCCTTCTGCGATTATAAGCGCCTTCGTGCGAATTTGCGTTGCCCCCATCCGAACAATCACCTCTGAGCTTCGGTTGGCGACTAATTCTAGTTTATTGCCAAAACCCATCTGAACATTTTTCAGGGATTGTAGATGTTCAAGCAACACGCTGCGCATGGCCGTATTTTGTACGTTCCATCCGAAGGGGCCGTCTTTTACCTCTGTGGCAACAAAATCAGCGACATGGCGGAGTGTATTATCCTCGCCACCTGCATCTGCAAGGCGCATGACTTCCAAAGGGCAAGATGCACTTTTCAATTTATCCCAAAGCCCAATTTCCGATATCAGATCGACAGCGGGGGTTAGAAACGCCGTAGAACGCAAATCCGCGGTTTTTGACTTAAGATCAGTGACCGGTTCAACTGGATCAACCAGGACCACGTCCACGCCTTTATTGGCAAAGGCCGCGGCGGCAAGCATACCGGCAAGCCCTGCACCTGAAATAACGATATCGCTTTGAACCTGTTCCATGCTCCTGATCTAGCGTTGCGGTTGCACAGGGTAAAGCCAAGGGTGACAATTGAGTGCGAAGTCGATAAGCAAGTTTGAGTAATTGAGGGAAAAGCTAATGTCCGTGACCCGAAAAGAAGGCGTTGACGCTTATGATCTATTGATTTCAGCAATAGACCAAGGCGTTTACGTTCCAGGGCAGCGTTTGGTAGAAGCAGAGCTGGCTGATCGTTTTGGTGTCTCTCGCACGCCGATACGCGAGGCGTTGCAAAAGCTTGAAACCAAACAGTTTCTAATTCGTGACGGGCGCTCGCTGATCGTTACAAAACTGGATCACCGCGAGGTGCGTGAACTTTTTGAAGTGCGTGCAGAGCTTGAGGGCTTGGCTGCGATGCTGGCGGCACAACATGCTTCGGCAGAAGAAATCCGAGTTTTGCAAAACATGATCGATGAGGATCGAAAATTGCTGGGCAATCCAGACAAGCTGGTGCGTACGAACCGTGCCTTTCACCAACAGTTACATCTTGCCAGTCAAAATGGATATCTTATCGATGCCCTTCACGGCGTGCATCAGCGCATGGCATTGTTGGTGAATTCCTCTTTGAGTGCAGAGGGGCGCGATCAGGAAGCCTTGGATGAACATCAGGCGATTGTAGATTCCATTCGCGCCCGCGATGGAGAAGCGGCAAAATCCGCGATCAAAGCACATCTCTCGCAAGCATTTGAAACGCGTTTGCGGCAAGAAGCGGCGAAACACTAGGCTTTAGTCAGTGCGCTGATCACCTCTTCGCGACCGGCATCATCAATGCCATGTTCAGTTTTGTCCCAATAGAATGGATTGATAACGACTTCGTATACAGCCTTGTAAGCTGCCAAGGCGCCAATCGGCCAATAAAATATCAAACTTGGTAAAGTCCACCTAAGACGGCGTAGGTGTCTAGCCCGCGTACCAAACAGCCCCGCAATAAAATAATAGGGTTCGCCGAAAATAAGTAGAAAGAACAAGATGGATCCAATTGCGGGGGTCAAGCCCATACCTTCGGGTTCCATTGCGCCCATGAACAGCAACCACAAGGGGATGAAGAATGGCACGAGTAAAAAGCTCAACACGGTGCCCAGAAAGAAAATATTCATGGCAACCGTTGCACGAAAGCCCATGTCCGCAATCAGAGCCTTGGGTCGCCGCATCATCGCACCCCATGTCATCAAAAAACCCTTTAACCAACGGGATCGCTGTTTGATCCAAGGTCGAAGTCGATGATTGGCTTCTTCATAGGTGGTGCTGTCAAGACATTGAACGCGGTATCCAGCGCGATAAAGCAAAATGCCTAAATCGGCGTCTTCGGTCACGTTATGGGCGTCCCATGCGCCGATCTCTTGAAGAACATCGCGGCGAATGAACATTGATGTTCCCCCCAAGGGAATAGGCAAATCAAGCCGCTGCAACCCAGGTAAGAAAACACGGAATAAAATTGCATATTCGAGCGTGAAGCAACGCGCCAACCAATTCCGATCTTGATTGTAGTAATCCAATCGGGATTGCAGGCATGCGACCCGCAATTCGGCATTGCCCAAATGCTGAACTGCTTTGAATACCTGTTCTGACTCTGGGGCGTCTTCCGCGTCATAGACGCACAAGATATCTCCAGAACAAAAGGGAAGGGCGAAATTCATCGCTCTTGGTTTGGTCTTAATTTTTCCCTTTGGGGCGACAAGCATGCGAACATGTTTGGGCAAGGCAGCTGAGCGTAGGCTTGCTTGCGTGGCTGTGTCATCGGCCTCGCATATCAAAAAAACCTCCAATAACTCCTTGGGATAGACGATATTATCAAGCCGTCTCAACAGGCGTTTGGTGATTTCTGCTTCCTTATATAACGGCACCAAGACGCTTACTTTTTGCAAGGGTGCGCGCGAAGTTGAACGCCGAAGCGCGGATGGCGTTGAAACGAATGCCAGCAATGCAAAGAATTTCAGTGCTGAGAGGGATAGAAAAACCACGACGCCAATTGACAGCATAAAATAAGGAAAAATTCCCAGATAGAAAAAAGCACCCGCAAAGAGCCCCCACCCCAAGATCGCGCAACCTAAAAATAGGCGAAAATCCAATCCGCGCGCACTTTGTTCACGCGGGCGTATATTCTCCGCACGATCAGAAAGAGCTTGGGCATGGCTTGTGGTGATTTGCGAGAGTACTTGATCGTCTGAGGCAAGAAAAATTCGAATGCGATACCCACGTTGATTAAAAAGCGCCTCAATCTGTTCGCGATTGCGCAAATCCGCAAGTGCCACTGAAAGAATGTTTTCGGTTTGTGAGAAGGGCACAAAGCGAAGAGCAATCATCTCTTCCATCGCTAAGGACTGAACCAATTCCTCAGCTTGCTGGGGGAAAAGACTAGGTGCAGGGGGAACACCTGCTTGATTAGCAAGCACGGCGCGCAACCGCTCTTTACTTAATGCTCCAGCTGATACGAGGATTTCGCCTAGCGGGGCGGGCTCAAAACGCTGAATGTGAAGGGCGCGGATCAGGTCATCAGGACCAATATCACCCGCATCCAGCAGGAGTTGGCCTAAGGGTTTTTGATGATGGGGTTCATCACCCAAGGCTTTACTGGTTTCAAGAAGATTCTTGGTTAAAAAGTACTGCATCAATGCTCACCCAATCGAGGGGGCATTTTGCATAATCATGCTTAATATTTAGTAAAGTTTAGACTTCTTAAAGGGCCGCTGCGAAGCGCTCAAAGAGGTAATAACTATCTTGCGGACCTGGCGAAGCTTCTGGGTGATGTTGTACTGAAAAGACATCACGCCCTTCAAGTTTTATCCCACAGTTAGAGCCGTCGAACAGGCTTACATGAGTTTCAACAACGCCATCGGGCAGGCTTTCGGTATCTACCGCAAAGCCGTGGTTCATCGAAGTAATCTCGACCTTGCCGGTTTCATGCTCTTTCACGGGGTGGTTAGCACCGTGATGACCATGGTTCATTTTGATCGTTTTGCCACCCAAAGCGATTGCCAACATTTGATGGCCCAAACAAATCCCAAAAATAGGCAAATCCGTTTCGAGCAAATCCTTGATCATTGGCACGGCATATTCACCTGTTGCCGCTGGATCCCCCGGACCATTCGACAAAAACACGCCGGCAGGTTTATGAGCCAGCACGTCATCCGCCGTAGCCGTTGCAGGGACAACGGTGACATCACAGCCCGCACTTGTCAGGCAACGAAGGATATTGCGCTTGGCACCGTAATCAACCGCAACAACCTTTTTGCGCGCACCCGTTGGTTTGGCGTAGCCATCAGGCCAAGCCCAACGGGCATCATCCCAAGTATAGCTTTGCGCGCAAGTAACATCTTTTGCCAAATCAAGCCCTTCAAGACCAGGAAAGTCGCGCGCGGCTTTGACCAAAGCCTCAAGGTCAAAATTCCCTTCTGGATCATGCGCGATACAGACATTTGGGGCTCCTTGTTGGCGGATGGCACGGGTTAACCGCCGGGTATCAACACCGCCAACTCCGATGCGCCCATGTTTAGAAAGCCAAGAGGGCAGATCTCCCATGTCGCGCCAATTTGATGGTTCCGTTGGATCCCATTTTACAACCATCGCTTCGGCTTTAGGTAGGTCTGCCTCGTAATCTTCAGCATTTGTGCCAGTGTTGCCAATATGGGGGAAGGTGAAAGTGATTGCTTGTCCAGCATAAGACGGGTCAGTCATAATTTCCTGATACCCAGTCATCGCTGTGTTAAAGCAAAGCTCGGCCACTATTTGACCCGTTGCGCCAAACCCTGGGCCGTAAAAAACGGATCCGTCTGAAAGAACGATCGCAGCTGTAGGTTTTGGGGTAGATTGGGTCATTTGCTCGGGTGACTCGCTTCTTACTCTCAAATTGTCCGTGGTGTAATGATTTGCCCTCCCCACGTCAACGCGACTCCTTCGTTCATTTTGCCTATTTATGATTTTAAAAGAAGTTGCGTGAGTAACGAGGGAAGGCTAGGTGAACACAAAGCCAAGAAAGGGCAAGGAATGCGCGATAAAATTACCGAAGCCATGAAACAAGCGATGCGGGACAAAGCCACACTGCGCCTGTCCACCCTTCGCTTAGTTAACGCCGCGATCAAAGATGCCGATATTGCTGAACGCGGGAAGGGTAATGATCAGGGGCTTGATGAGCCTGCAATTCTGTCACTTCTTGCGAAAATGATTAAGCAACGCCAAGAGAGTGCCGTTACCTATGATGGGGCGGGCCGCGCGGAAATGGCGGCACAAGAACGTGCTGAAATTGCAGTTATTGAAGAATTTTTGCCAAAGCAATTGAGCGAGGATGAAATCAAGGCAGCGGTTGAACAAGCAATTGCAAACACAAGCGCGGAAAGCATCAAAGATATGGGCAAAGTTATGGGCGCACTAAAGGGTGCCTATGCGGGGCAGATGGATTTCGGCAAAGCAGGTGGGATTGTCAAATCCCTCCTTGGTTAATGGTCTGTTAATGCGCGTTTTCGTTCTATCAACCGGTCGATGCGGGTCCACAACCTTTACCAGGGCATGTGAACATTTCACCAATTATACAAGTGGTCATGAAATTCGAGCACGCAAAGTAGGGCCGGTGAGATTGTCGTATCCAGACCATCATATCGAAAACGACAATCGTTTGACCTGGTTTCTTGGCCGGCTAGACCGAGCCTTTGGAAATAGTGCATTTTATGTCCACCTGACTCGTGATGTGGATGCGGTAGCACACTCATTTGCCAAAAGAATGTCGTGGGAAGGTGCAATTCTTCCCGCTTATGCAAATGGAATAATTATGAATGGGACTAAGGTTAATCCGAATGCGGAGAATTTGGACTTTGCATATGATTATATCGATACGGTTACCTCAAATATCGAACATTTTCTCAAGGATAAAACGATGAAAATGAATTTTAGCCTTGAGGAAGCTGAGAGTGATTTCCCGGCTTTTTGTGAAAAAATAGCGGCGAATGGGGATTTAGACGCCGCCACAGCAGAATTTAAAATCAACCACAACGCCTCACGCTGATTTTGCTTTTGCTAAGGCTTGATCCAATTCACGACGCAACGCCGCACGTTCTTTGGGTTGCAAGAAACGACCCAGCTCAATTTCCCTCTCGCCGCCCGTAAGGGTTAAGTAATTCTTAATTTCGTCCCGCTGGTGCAAGTGCGTTTTCACCCAATAGGGATTGGCTTGCCATTTCCGTAATGGTGCGCGTGGCTTGGCATGCGTTACATCAATTAGATTGGGCCAGAGTCGTATTTCTTCGTAGATTTCCCCGTCCTGTGTGTTTCGCCGTAATGCAACCCAAAGGGCGGCCAATGCAATCAAAGCTGGCAGCAAAAGCCCCCAAAGCACGGCAGTGCCCAATACAGCAAAAAGGGGCAATAAAAGCATTGTGGCCGTCAGGGTAATTGTAACGACAAACCCTCGGGTCGACAGCGATCGATACCCCTCAATCCGTCGCTCAAAGAGGGGTGGGCCCAAAGCAGAAAGGGCCACGTCATCCGCGGCCCCTTTAAAATTTTGATCATTGTTTGCCATTAGTGATGTGGGTTTTTATCCCAATCAGATTGCTTTGGCAGAATTTCGAATGTGTGCTCTGGCGGCGGCGATGGCAGTGTCCATTCCAACGTATCCGCATGTTCACCCCAGTACGCTTTCTCAGTGATCCGCTTTCCAAACATTAGTGTGTAGAACACGACCCCGATGAAGAAAACAAAGCCAGCGAATGTTAGGAATGCCCCAACAGATGACCAATAGTTCCAAAGTGCAAATTGCTCTGGGTAGTCGATATAGCGACGTGGCATGCCCTGATAACCCAAGAAGTGCTGTGGGAAGAAAGTCAGGTTCGCACCGATGAAGGTTACATAGAAATGCAACTGACCCGCCCATTCTGGGTACTGGCGGCCAGACATTTTACCTATCCCGTAGTAGATACCAGCAAAGATACAGAAAACCGCACCCAGTGACATCACGTAGTGGAAGTGCGCAACCACGTAGTAAGTGTCATGGAACGCACGGTCGACGCCCGCTTGTGACAGAACGATACCTGTGACCCCACCAACGGTGAAGAGAAACAGGAAGCCGAATGCCCAAAGCATTGGTGTTTTTAGGCTGATTGAGCCGCCCCACATCGTTGCGATCCAAGAGAAGATCTTAACCCCGGTTGGAACCGCAATCGTCATTGTCGCAAGCATGAAGTAGCGCTGTTGCGTGAGCGACATACCAACTGTGTACATGTGGTGCGCCCAAACGATGAAACCAAGAGCCCCAATTGCGACCATCGCATAAACCATAGGCAAGTAGCCAAAGATCGGCTTCTTAGAGAATGTAGAGATAACGTGAGACACGATACCAAAACCTGGAACGATGATCATGTAAACTTCTGGGTGACCAAAGAACCACAACAAGTGTTGGTAAAGAATCGGGTCCCCACCGCCTGAGGCATCAAAGAAGGTCGTGCCGAAGTTACGCTCTGTCAAAAGCATCGTGATCGCGCCTGCCAAAACTGGCAAAGACAAGAGGATCAAGAATGCAGTCACAAAGATTGACCACGCAAATAGCGGTACCTT
>CAZRFT010000342.1:0-18508 GCA_964599255.1 uncultured Neptunicoccus sp.
GCTGATGGCTACAAACGTGCCCTTGATCTTTATTTTGAGCGCCATGACGGCCAAGCTTGTACAATCGAGCATTGGCTTAAAGTTTTCGAAGATGCCTGCGGTATTGATCTAACCCAGTTTAAACTTTGGTACTCTCAATCTGGCACGCCAAAGGTCACAGTGGATCAAAGTTTCAGCGGGGATACGCTAACCTTAACGTTGTCTCAGGATGCGGAGCCTTCTGAAAACCGCCAAGGTAAAAAGCCACAGGTCATTCCCATTCGAACGGGTTTTATTGGCAGCGATGGCACCCCTTTGAAAGATGAAGAGCTTTTGGTGCTGTCAAAAGCGAGCCAAAGCTTTGAAATTTCTGGTTTGTCAGAGGCGCCAACCCTTTCCCTGAATCGCGGATTTTCTGCGCCGATTATTATAGATGCCTATGCCGACGACCCAGCGGCGCGCGCGCATTTATTCGAGCATGACACCGACAACTTTGTGAAATGGGAAGCCGGTTTCAATATTCAGATGTCCTTGCTTGCAGATGTCGCGACGGGAAAAAATATTGATCCAGGCACCTATATAAACGCCATTGGAAAAACCATCACCAATGCGGAACTTGATCCGGCCTATCGCACTTTGATGATGGGGTTGCCATCGGAAGATGCAATTGCCCAAAATATAGCTGACACAGGGGGCGATCCCGAGCCCGCGATCATCGGCTCAGCTCATAACTTGTTAAAGGCGGATACTGTGGATGCGCTTCAATCCGAGCTGGAACAGCTCTACGAAGAAAACCACGTAAGCGGGGCCTATGATCCGAATGCAGGCGATGCCGGCAAACGTGCGCTTAAAAATGCCTGCCTTCATCTGCTGACCATGCGTGATGACGGAACGCATGCGACCCAGCAATTTGAAACGGCGGATAATATGACTGACCAGCTTTCCGCTCTTGGTAGTCTGATTAAATGGGGTATGGGGCAAGAGGCTGTCGGCCGCTTCTATGAACAGTGGAAAGACAACAAATTGGTGATGGATAAATGGTTTTCCATCCAAATGGCAGTCGGTGGATCAGATGCATTGGCGACCGCGAAGAAACTGACCGAGCATGCAGACTTTAATTGGCAAAACCCTAATCGCTTCCGTTCGCTTATTGGGGCTTTTGCCATGACTCACTCTGCTTTTCATGCACCAGGTGGCTATGACTTTGTGGCGGATTGGCTGATCAAGCTAGACGATAAAAATCCGCAAACTACGGCACGAATGTGCGGTGTTTTTGAAACTTGGAAACGGTACGGCAAGGAGCGTCAAAACGACATGCGAGCCGCAATGAAACGTATTCAAAGCAAACCTAAACTGTCTAAAGATACAAGCGAGATCATTGGTAAAATTCTGGATTGAATCTAAATGAACAGCGCAGAGGCAATAGGAAAATTACTCGTATTTATGGCTGAGCAGTTCGACCATGAATCAACAGATGGCGGAAGTGAGGCAAGCCTGGCTCTTCGCAACGCCGCAACCTTGCCTGATTTGGAGTTCGCGACGACGACCTGTCCTAAGCCAGATTTGATTCAATCTGCGGTGTCTCACAAAGCCATTGATGGAATTAACGCGTTGTTAAATGCGCTCCCTTTTCTTGAATGGTTTGATCCCAGCGAGGCATTTGCAAATATGGCTAGCGACAAAAGTAGCGGTATGATGCCGGTCGAAGTCCTCGGGCCGGATGGTATGATTGATCATCCCACAATTCGTATCGGTCTTTACGTTCAGGATCCAAATTTCTTCTACCCTGCCCGCCGCCATCCGGCCGAAGAATCCTATATTATGATCGCCGGTGAAGGTTTTTGGTCAGCCGAAGGTCAGGAATTGTCAAAGCGCGCTTTGGGGGAGGTTATTTTTCATCCCTCAAATATCTCACACGCCAACGAAACGCGCGATGTACCGATGGTCGCTTTTTGGCGGTGGTCGGGCGACATAGACTACGACCATTATTACCCTGAATAAGATAAATCTCCTTCAACCCCATTTATAGATTTCTCTTCAGCACAATTATTTGTGTCATTTATCACTATTTAATATTAATTCATCAAAATATTTGTGATTTTTTGTGATATAATACACTGATCATCGTATTCTCATGCCCTAAACCAAAATCAATACAAATCACAAACTAGGAAAACATCATGATCATTACATTCGACACCGCTAAATTCTTCATCTCACAACCCCGTAAAACAGATTGCCGCGAATACCGCCCAACGCTGAAGGCTCCAACGAAAAAATAATTCAACACCTCGACGAGGGGACTTCGGGGGTTGATAGAGGGGTCCGACAGGGCCCCTCGCTTTATTGGGGGGTGTTCCGCTAAAATGCGCCCATTGCAACACCTACGGCCAAAGCTTGGCCAAGTTCACGACATTTCGCTAAATCTTCTTGCGATATTTGCTTTGCCGCTTGAATGGCTTCGGGTGTTTGCGCATGCGTACAAATGATGATTGGAGACTGCACCTCTTTCAAACGCCAACCTTTTGCAATGCGTGCAATCTGCCGCGCCGCGCCTTCACCGTCAGAACCTGCGCAAACCATTTGCGCATAAGTGCGCCCTTCAATCTTGCCCAAGACGGCATAGTAGTTTCGGTCAAAAAACTCCTTCATTTCGCCCGAAAGTGCGGCGAGGTTTTCAGGCGCAACAAAAAGATAGGCCTTTGCCGATATTAAATCTTCGGCGCGCGTCTCCGATGCCCGCAACAGCTTAACCTCCGCTTCAGACGCGGCTGCGTTGAACGCGGCTTCGGCCATTTGCTTCGACCCACCAGTCCGTGAGTGATACACGATCAACAGATCTGTCATTTCCAGCTCATTCCCATTCTTTGTAAAGCTTAAACTTAATCCGCGCTTAGGTTCAATTTCCAGCTAACGATTGGTGAATAGATTTATGCAAGTCTATTCTGCTTACCCTTGCTCATTGGCTTTAGCTTTCGTAGTAACCCACGAAATTCATTCAGGACCTGAATCATGCTTGATCTGACATACGAAACCCCAAAGCCAAAGGTAATTGCTGGTGCGACGGGTGATTGGGAACTTGTCATCGGGATGGAAGTGCATGCCCAAGTTGCATCCAAAGCTAAATTGTTTTCAGGCGCCTCAACCGAATTTGGAAATGAACCAAATTCGAATGTTTCCTTTGTTGATGCCGCCATGCCCGGCATGTTGCCTGTCATTAATGAGTTCTGCGTAGAACAAGCAGTGCGCACCGGACTAGGCTTAAGCGCGGAAATCAATCTTTTCTCAGCCTTCGATCGGAAAAACTATTTCTACCCAGATCTTCCACAAGGCTACCAGATTTCACAGCTTTACCACCCCATAGTTGGCGAAGGTGAAATCCTCGTCGATATGGAACCTGGGATTGCGCGACTTGTGCGTGTCGAGCGTATTCACCTTGAACAAGACGCTGGGAAATCTGTTCATGACATGGATCCCAATATGTCCTTCGTGGATTTGAACCGTACTGGCGTCGCCTTGATGGAAATCGTGTCCCGCCCTGATATTCGTGGGCCAGAGGAAGCCGCCGCCTATGTCACCAAACTTCGCCAAATTTTGCGCTATTTGGGTACTTGTGATGGCAATATGCAAAACGGCAACTTGCGTGCGGATGTTAATGTCTCTGTTTGCCGACCTGGTGACTATGAAAAATACCGCGAGTCTAATGATTTCTCTCACCTCGGCACACGCTGCGAGATTAAAAATATGAACTCCATGCGCTTCATCCAGCAAGCGATCGAATATGAGGCACGTCGCCAAATCGCGATCTTGGAAGATGGTGGATCGGTTGATCAAGAAACACGCCTTTACGACCCAGACAAGAACGAAACGCGTTCCATGCGGTCAAAAGAAGAAGCGCATGATTACCGCTATTTCCCTTGCCCTGACCTCTTGCCCTTGGAGATAGAGCAGGACTGGGTGGATGGGATAAAAGCGGGACTGCCCGAACTTCCAGATCAAAAGAAATCGCGTTTCGTTGCTGATTACGGAATGACAGAATACGATGCAGGCGTCCTAACAGCAGATGTCGATCTTGCGAGCTATTTCGAGGCATCGGCAAAAGGCGTTGATGGTAAGAAAGCTGCGAACTGGGTAATCAACGAGGTATTGGGGCGCGCGAACAAGGCTGAAGTCGAACCCAGCGAATTGGTTAGTCCTGAAGCGAATATCGAAATTTTGAAACTCGTCGCGTCTGACGCGATTTCCGGAAAAATCGCCAAAGATGTTCTGGAAAAGCATATCGAGACGGGCAAAAGCCCAGATCAAATCGTCGAAGACGAAGGTCTGAAGCAGGTGACGGACACGGGCGCGATTGAAAAAGCCGTTGATGACATCATCGCGGCAAATCCAGATCAGGTGGCAAAAGCGAAGGATAATCCCAAACTTGCCGGTTGGTTTGTTGGCCAAGTGCTAAAGGCAACGGGCGGCAAAGCGAACCCGAAAACGGTTAACGAATTGGTCGCTCAAAAACTTCAAGATTAAGATAACCCTTGAATTGCACGGATAGGGCTTCATATATAAACGGATCAATTCGGGGGAATACCAAATGGGCGTTTTTAAATATAAAGTTGTACCCGCACCAACCGTGGGCAAACGTGCCAAAGGGGTGAAGGGCACAGATGGTCGTTTTGCGCATGCCCTAACCGAGGTTATCAATGATCAAGCGCAATATGGCTGGGAGTTTTTGCACGCGGAAAGCCTGCCAGCTATGGAACGCCACGGTATTCTAAGAAAGAAGCGCGAAACCTTTCAAAACGTCCTTATCTTTCGCAAGCTAACGGATAAAGAAGCGAAGAAACGCCCCGAAACCGCTGACGAACCGATGGTTAACCCATTCAAAAAGATTGCCCCCAAACGTACAGAGACAACGGTAGAAGAGCCTAAAGCGGAAGCGCCAAAAAAATCTGCGAAAAAGGACTAAGCGCTCACATCAAGTGAGAGCGCGTGCAGACCATCATCAAACTCAGCTTGTAAAGCCTGCATAACTTCGCGTTGAGCGGCGACGCGATTTAGCCCTTCAAAAGCAGCGGCGCGAATTTTGACATTGAAATGTGTACCGGCACCTTCGCGCCAGCCCCCATGACCGCGATGGGCCTCGCTATCATCAACAACTTCAAGCAGACTGGGTTGAAAAGCGTCACGCAATTTCCCAATTATACGTTCTTCCACCGATGTCTCCTTAAACTTGTCTCTTGGCAAAAAGCGATATTGCAGTAAACTCTGCGCTCCGACTCAGAAATAGACCTGATCGGACCCTGATTGAAAGGACGAATATGGCCGAAAAAACGCCCCTTGATTTTGATTTCGATATCTCCGTTAAGGCAGATAAAAAGAAACGTGCCCGCGCGCGGCGTGGCATGTCTGGGGCGTCTGAAACATCAACGATGGTCTGCGAGCATCCGGAATGCACAGAGCCAGGAAAATATCGCGCGCCGCTGAGCCCTGATAATTTAGATGAGTTTCGTTGGTTTTGTTTGGCTCACATTCGCCAATTCAATCAAAAATGGAACTTTTTTGAAAACCATTCCGAAGAAGAGCTTCAAAAACAATTCGCCGCTGATCGCGTGTGGGAACGTCCGACAGAGCCCCTAAACAAGCAATCCGCCGAACAGCGCGCTTGGGCACGGCTTGGCATTAATGATCCCCACGAGGTGTTAGGTGAAAACGCCACGATGAACCCCGGCAAGGGCGATGCCTTGGGCGGCGGGCGGCGGCTACCGGCAGATGAGCGCAAAGCCATCGATATTCTAGAAGCCAAAGATAGCTGGACCAAAGCGGAATTGCGAAAGAAATATAAATCTTTGATCAAAGAGCTGCACCCTGACCTAAATGGCGGTGATCGAACGCAAGAAGAGTTTTTGCAACAGGTTGTTTGGGCTTGGGATCAGGTGAAAGACAGCTCTAATTTCAAATAAGAAATGCCAAAATAAACGCCGCGCGTCGGGGTTTAGCACGCGGCGTTTATTGCTATTGTCGCTCTCTTATTGTGCAGTAATCACAGTCATCACGAGATTCCCGCCTGGTTTGATGGGGCCGTCTTCTTTGGCACCTAGGGTATACTCGAAGATGCCCGTCTCATTGCCGCCCGCTTCAGAGTGGATCATCAGCATCAACATTTCGCCGGGAGCCACTGGCTCAGTTAGAATTGCGGCTACGTCCTGGGTTTCGCCCTTGCGGATCGGTGCATAGCCCACAACAGGACCCGGCGCTTTTGAGGCATCGGTTCGATGAACAACCAACCAACCGTTCTCACTCGCAACAATAGAAGATGCAGACACAACCCCATTTTCCACCGATTGATCAGCGGCTGTAACAGTTGGTGTAGCATGTGCCTCTGAATAGGCAGAATTAGAAGATAGCAAAAATACGGCCATTGCGGATAGTGCAACTGCACTAGCGATTAACATGTTGTCTAGAGTATTAGATTTCTTTTCCATTTTTTGGTTCCTTTCAGTTTCGTATATTGAAGAAACGCGCCCCAAACGGAAAAGTTTCAAAGAAGCGAATTAGATGAACTCGCGATCCATCACACAAGCGTGAGTGAACCCGCAACGCTAACTTAACTCATTGAAATTAAGTAAAAAATACTGCGTTTTTCGCAGCTGATTTTACGCCTGCTACACAATCCCTCGGATCATATCCGCAGCCTTCTCCGCAATCATAACGGTAGGTGCATTTGTATTCCCGCTTGTGATTGATGGCATAATCGAAGCGTCAACAACGCGAAGCCCCTTTATCCCGTGAACCCTACATTGGGTGTCCACAACAGCGTTGGGGCCCTCCCCCATTCGACAGGTTGAAACAGGATGAAAGATTGTTGTTCCAATATCCCCAGCCGCTTGGGCAAGCTCGGCATCTGATTGGAATTCCCCTCCTGGTAAAAATTCTTTTGGGGTGTGCGCCGTCATCGCGGGTTGCGCCATAATGCGCCGCGTCAGCCGCAGCGCGTTTGCGGCTGTAATACGATCCCCCTCAGTCGACAGATAGTTGGGTGTAATCACTGGTGCTTCTTGCCAATCCTTTGAATTCGCAAGCACCGTTCCCCGGCTTTCTGGACGAACATTACAGACGCTCATCGTGATGGCCGGGAAATCATGCAAAGGTTGCCCAAAAGCGGGCAGGCTTAGCGGCTGAATATGATATTCCAAATCGGGTGTCGCTTTGTCAGGCGAGGAACGTGTGAACGCCGCCAACTGGCTGGGCGCCATTGACATTGGACCCGATCGAAACATGGCATATTCAGCTGCAATTTTAGCCTTACCGAATAAAGTACGCGCACGTTGGTTTAACGTGATGGCATCTTTAACTTTGAAAACCATACGAAGCTGCAAGTGATCTTGCAGATTTTGACCAACCGCTGGCTGCTCATGCCGCAACGCCACCCCAATTGACGACAAATGTTGTGGATCCCCAATACCAGATAATTGCAAAATTTGGGGCGAGTTTATCGCTCCTGCGCTTAAAATCACCTCTCCCCGTGCGCGAATTTCCTGTGTAACTCCACCTTGAACCACACGAACGCCAGTCGCCCTTTTTCCCTCAAACAAAACGCCAGCAACGTGCGCATGCGTTAAGATGCGTAAATTCTCTCGCTTGGCCACGGGCTTTAGGTATCCATCTGCGAGGTTCCAACGCCAGCCGCGCCTCTGATTTACCTCAAAATAATTGACGCCTTCATTGTCGCCGCGGTTAAAATCTGTGGTTCTCGGAATACCCGCTTCAACGCAAGCCTCTGCAACGCGGTCTAAGATATCCCAACGTAAACGCTGCTTTTCGACCCGCAAACCACCAGTTTGACCATGCAATTCGCCCCCTTGATAATGATCCTCTGACTTGATGAAATACGGCAGAACATCATCCCAAGACCAGCCCGTATTTCCCATCTGTGCCCAGCCGTCATAATCAGCCGCTTGGCCACGAATATAGAGCATTCCGTTTATTGACGAGCAGCCGCCCAGAACTTTACCGCGTGGGTAAATAAGCGAACGCCCATTCAATCCGTCATCGGGTGACGTTCGATACATCCAATCCGTGCGCGGGTTATTGATACAATATAGGTAGCCCACAGGAATTTTGATCCAATGGTAATTATCTTTCCCGCCAGCTTCCAAAAGCAGGACTCTTGTTTTTGGGTTTTCAGACAAACGATTTGCCAAAACGCAACCAGCTGAGCCTGCGCCTACGATAATATAGTCAAAATCACCTTCAATCATGGTCCCTGCCTTTTGATCAACAGAGGCGATTTGACCAATAAATGCAAGCCCACGCGATGTGTCACTAACGGACTATTACCTGTCGGATTTTTCACTGGCTCTTGAAGCAGATTGAATTATCCTTCATAGGGTCGAGGAACATACGCAATCGCGTAAATTAGGATTTTCAAAATGGCAGACGGTACTTTGGATATTGGACAACCAACGGTCAAAATCGACCCAAAAGAGGTATTCGGTCTTGATATCAATATGGATGTCTTGGGTTTTGCCTCTGGCTCTGATCGTGTGCCGGACATTGATACAACCTATAAATTCGATCATGACACAACTTTGGCGATCCTAGCAGGGTTCCAACATAATCGCCGCGTGATGATCCAAGGTTACCACGGCACGGGTAAATCAACCCATATCGAACAGGTTGCGGCCCGTTTGAACTGGCCTTGTGTGCGGGTCAATCTCGACAGCCATATCAGCCGGATTGATTTGATTGGTAAAGATGCAATCAAGCTAAAAGACGGCAAACAGGTTACGGAATTTCAAGAGGGCATCCTGCCTTGGGCCTTACGCAATCCCGTTGCAATTGTATTCGACGAATATGATGCAGGACGTGCAGACGTCATGTTCGTGATCCAGCGCGTTTTGGAAGTAGACGGGAAATTGACGCTTCTTGACCAAAACGAGGTGATCCACCCGCATCCTTCTTTCCGCCTATTCTCCACCGCCAACACAGTTGGTCTTGGCGATACAACAGGGCTTTACCACGGCACACAACAGATTAACCAAGGTCAGATGGACCGTTGGTCGCTGGTGACGACGCTGAACTATCTACCCCATGAAGATGAGACCAACATCGTTTCTGCCAAAATCCCAGGGCTTGATCGTGAATTGATTGGCCGCATGGTCACAGTTGCTGACCTTACACGTTCGGCTTTCATGAATGGCGACATCTCTACTGTGATGAGCCCACGTACCGTGATAGCTTGGGCGCAGAACTACGAGATATTCAAAGATATCGGTTTTGCCTTCCGCGTGACATTCCTAAACAAATGTGACGAGCTGGAACGCGAAACGGTCGCTGAGTTTTATCAGCGGTTATTTGACGAAGAATTGCCAGAAAGTGCGGCATCCGTCAGCTTGGGCTGACGGATGAACAAACCCAGCGACAACCCAGCCGATCCATTCAAAAAAGCGCTCGCTGAAGCGACCAAAGCGCTTGCGAATGAGCCAGAGTTGGAAATCACCTACTCGGTCGATCCCCCGGGACTAACGAACGATTCTGCGCGCCTTCCACAGGTTAGCCGACGCATGTCGCGCGACGAAGTGATGCTTGCGCGTGGAACGGCCGATGCCTTCGCCCTGCGCACGCGTTTTCACAACCATTCCACACACGCGAAATATGCCCCTCAAGGGCCGATGGCGCGTGAGCTTTTTGAAACGATGGAAACCGCAAGATGCGAGGCCCTGGGCGCGCGCGTCATGCCTGGAACCGCGTCAAACATCGATGCAAAGCTCGAGGCAGAGGCCATAAAACTTGGCTATGACCAAATCGAAGATCCTAAACAGGCGCCCATGGCAACGGCGGCTGGCTATATCCTGCGCCAATTGGTGACGGGCCGCGACATGCCGCCAGCTGTTCAAAATATAATCGATCTTTGGAAATCCCATTTCGATGAAAAGGCCAGCGAAACACTGGCTGAGTTCGCCGATTCATTGGATGACCAAAAAGCATTTTCAAAACTTTGTCGTCAAATGATCCAAGATTTGGGTTACGGGGACGAGCTAGGCTCTGACCCCGACGCGCCCGACGAGGAAGGCGATGATGCCGAACCCGAATTCGAAGAGGATGAAAATCCAGACACCGAAACGGGTGAAACGGAAGAAAGCTCGCAAGACGATCAAGATCAATCAGAAGATGCTGAACGCTCGCAAGACATGCAACAGGCGCAGATGTCTTCCGATGACAGCACCGAGATGACGGATGTTGAAGAGGTCGAAGCCCCCGAAGGCGACACGCCAACGGAATATACTGCACCGCCGATTTCTGACGCGGACCCCAACTATGCGGTTTACAGCACAGAACATGACGAGGTGATTGGCGCCGAAGAATTGGCGGAACCCGCCGAGCTTGAACGCCTTCGTGCCTATCTCGATCAACAATTGGAACCGCTGAAGGGCGCGGTTAGCCGTCTTGCCAATAAACTTCAGCGTCGTCTGCAAGCGCAGCAAAACAGATCTTGGCTTTTCGATATGGAAGAAGGCATGCTGGATGCGGGCCGCCTGGCCCGTGTGGTTGCCAACCCAACAACGCCGCTCTCTTTCAAAGTCGAGAAAGATACAGAGTTCCGCGATACCGTCGTGACGATCCTTTTGGACAATTCAGGTTCCATGCGCGGGCGCCCGATTTCCATCGCGGCAATTTGCGCCGATGTCTTGGCACGCACCTTGGAACGCTGCCAAGTAAAATGCGAAATCTTGGGTTTCACCACCCGTGCTTGGAAAGGTGGACAGGCACGCGAGGAATGGTTGCACAATGGTCGCCCCGAAACGCCTGGGCGCCTAAATGACCTACGCCACATTATTTACAAAGCGGCCGATGCGCCATGGCGGCGCGCACGACCCAATTTGGGTTTGATGATGAAAGAAGGGCTGTTGAAAGAGAATATCGATGGCGAGGCATTAGAATGGGCGCATCGGCGGATGCTTTCGCGTCCAGAAGCGCGTCGAATTCTAATGGTAATCTCTGACGGGGCGCCTGTGGATGATTCAACCCTTTCGGTAAACCCGGCAAACTATTTAGAAAAACATCTTCGCGATGTGATTGCCATGATTGAGCGTCGGCGCGGCGTGGAATTAACAGCAATTGGCATCGGGCACGATGTAACTCGATACTACAATCGCGCTGTTACCATTACCGATGCCGAACAGCTTGCCGGTGCCATCACAGAGCAGCTCGCGGCACTATTTGACACCAACCCAAAGACACGCGGATTGTCCAAGGCAAGTTAATGTTTCAAAATTTCAACGCCACCACGTCGCCTGAAACCGCCAAAGAACGGATTGCGGCGATACGCGACGAAATGGCGAAGGAAAAGCTCGATGCTTTCCTTATCCCCCGCGCCGATGCACATCAGGGCGAATATGTATCCGCGCGTGATAATCGATTGGCATGGGCAACCAGCTTCACTGGTTCTGCAGGATACGCAGCTGTGACAGCCGATACGGTGGGTCTGTTTGTGGATGGTCGCTACACGCTGCAAGTTCGCGATCAAACAGATGAATCGGTATTCACATACCTAGACATTCCGAACGATAATCTCGGCACTTGGCTGAACGATACGTTGGGGGCGAATTCAGTCGTTGGATATGATGCCTGGCTTTATACCAAATCTCAGCTTGAAGCGTTACAGCGCGAAGCACCCGACCTGGTCTTCAAAGCAAGCGCGAATGTCTTGGATCGTGTTTGGACAGACCAGCCAGCCCCACCGCTTGGCAAAATGGTGCCTTATCCTTTGGAATATGCAGGCGTATCGCATGAAGAAAAAATTACGGAACTCGCACAAAACTTAACAAATTCGGGATTGTCTGCCGCAGTTCTTACGCAGCCAGACAGTATTGCGTGGCTCCTCAATTCCCGCGGAAGTGATGTCGGGCAAAGCCCGATCACCCTAGGTTTCGCGATCCTTCATGCGGATGCAAAAGTAGATCTGTTTATGCATGAGGAAAAATCGGATGCCGCGCTACAAACACATTTGGGATCGGCCGTTACAATCTATGCTTCAGAAAAATTTGATAGCAAGATCAAGGCTTTAAACGGCAAAGTTCAAATCGATAAAGCACGCGCACCTGTCATCTTATCTGATTGGCTGGGTGACAAAGTAGCTTACGGGGACGATCCATGTCTGCTGCCTAAGGCTTGTAAAAACCAAGCGGAACTTGAGGGCACGACCAAGGCACATATTCGTGATGGTGTGGCAATGGTGCGCTTTTTGCATCACGTGGCAACCCTTAAAGAGCTCCCCACGGAAATTGATATCGTTAAATCGCTTGAAGCATTTCGCAGCGAAACAGGCGCGCTAAAGAATATCTCTTTCGACACAATTTGTGGGTCAGGTCCAAACGGCGCAATTGTGCATTATCGCGTAACGGAAGGCACCAACAGGCAACTTCAAAACAACGAAGTCTTGTTGGTCGACAGCGGCGGACAATATCTTGATGGCACGACCGATATCACGCGGACGATCGCAATCGGCAAACCACCTCTTGAAGCCCGCGAAGCCTTTACCCTGGTCTTAAAAGGCATGATCGCCATATCCGTCGCCCAATTTCCAAAAGGCTTAACTGGACGCGATATCGACGCATTGGCGCGTGCGCCCCTCTGGGCTCAGGGCATGGACTATGATCATGGAACTGGTCATGGCGTCGGCGTTTATCTCAACGTTCACGAAGGCCCCCAAAACCTATCCCGAAAATCTGAAGTGCCTCTTGAGAAAGGCATGATCATTTCTAACGAGCCTGGCTACTACAAGGCCGGTGAATATGGCATTCGGATCGAAAACCTCATCTATGTTGTCGATGCGCCAAAGGGCGCTGATGATAGAGAGATGTTCGCCTTTGAAACCCTGACGCATGCTCCGATTGATCGCAACATGGTGATCCGCGGGCTGTTGACCAAAGCGGAAGTGGCATGGTTGGATAGCTATCACCGCCAAGTTCGTGAAACGCTTCTTCCCCATTTAGAGGGGGATGCCGCGGACTGGTTGAACGAGGTCACAAAGGAGCTTTTCCATGACGCGAAAAATCACGATTGAGGCTGATCCATCAAAGTACAAACTTGCTCTTGAGGGCCATGTCATTGCCGAAGAGGCAACGGCAAAACAGCTGATCGAAGGCGACTATTCACCTGTCCTCTACTTCGACACAGAAACCCTAAACATGTCGATATTTGAGCGATCCGACAAAGTCACGCATTGTCCATTCAAAGGCGACGCAACGCATTTTCATGCGGTAATTGATGGGCAAATTTACGAAAACGTAGCTTGGATGTATGAAAACCCAATTGAAAGCGCGGCGGGTATTAAATCTCACCTGGCCTTTTATCCGATTGTCGCTTCGTCTTTGGTTTAAGTGGGTGCGCCGTGTCGCGGCGGTAATAGACAAAAAGTAGCGAGAGATACATGATCGGCCCATAAAGCCCACCTGGCACACCTAGCGCAGGAAGTGCCTCGCCTGGAACCACCAGAGCAGCGACAGCAATCGCAAGCGTTCCATTTTGCACGCCACTTTCAATCGCCACCGTTGTTGTGTCTTGGGGATCAAGCTGCGCCAAACGACCGCTGATAAGGCCCAACAACAACATCACCACCAAAAGCAAAACTAGCGCTGGTCCAAGAACCAGCAAATTCGCCGATAGTAGCTCCCAATTGCTCGCAATTGCCGCCAACACGATCAGCACGAACAAGATCACCGCCAGACGGCTCAACGCCGCGCCCGCGCGCTCTTCAACGCTTGGCATCAATGCGCGTAATCCCATGCCCAAAGCCAAGGGAACCACGGCGATCAAGAACATCTTAAAGGACAGGGACAGAATTGAAAAATCAGGCGCCGCCTGACCCATGAAATAGTTCATGCCGAGGTTTAATAAAATAGGAAGCGTCAGAACCGACACGAGCGTAACAATAGCTGTCAACGAAACAGACAGCGCCACATTCCCATTCGCCATTTTCGCCAACAGATTTGTCGTCACACCACCAGGGCACAAGGCCAACAAAACCATTCCGGCCGCTAGGACAGGTGGCAGCCCAAAACTTGCCGCAATAATGAATCCAACGATCGGCAGAAAGATCATTTGGTTCAACACACCGATGGCAAAAGCCTTGGGATATTTCACGACATTTAGGAAATCTTGCGGCACCAAACCGATGCCCAGCGTGAACATGATATAGGCCAAGCTCAGCGGTAAAACGACGGTGACTATTGTTTCTGCCATTTGAGTATCCTTTAGCTGTGTTCTTCTAGGGCCGTTTCCGACAAAGCCTTATTCGCCACGTTAAGCGTGTCAACATAATAGAGTGCGCCCAAAAGCGTGGCATTTTTATGGTCACCTTCTGCTAAAATCACCGGCAACCGCTTCACCTTTCCGTCTTCAAAAAGGGGCATCACTTTATCAAGCGTCATTTGCGGGGTCACATAAATGCCCTTCGCCAGCACCTTCTGGAGTTTTGTCCGTCGGTTTGGAGACAGTTTTACCAAGGGGCGCATCAAATCTGACACCAAATACTTCACCAATAAATATCCCTCTGGCCCCACGGTCAGGTTCACGCCGCGGCGCTCCAATTGCATGACAAAAAAGCTGCGCGAGATCATTTGATTGATCAATGCCGTGGCAACCGCCACGGAAACCATCACCGTCAAGCCGGCCTGCCAATCGCCCGTAAGTTCAAAAACAATTAAAACCGTGGACAAAGGCGCGCCCAAAATTGCGGCACAGACCGCCCCCATTCCTGCCAAGGCATAAAGCGTTTGATCGCCCTCAATCGATGGAAATATCGCCACCGCAACCCAGCCAAAGGCCAACCCTGTCAACGCCCCCATCATTAAACTTGGGGAAAAAACACCGCCGCCCATACGGCCCGCGAGTGTGATGACTAGCGCAACGCCTTTAGCCACGGCAAAAATTATCGCCGCCTGTAGCGCCAATTGTCCTGTTAGAGCAGCAGAGGTCGTTTCGTACCCAACCCCGATAATATGCGGAAAAAAGATTGCTAATATACCCAGAAGGAAGCCCGCAAACATGGGCCGTAAATAGCGCGGAAACCCAATCCGGGCTTGTACGTCATGACCCAAATCTGCGGCCCAACAAACGGCCTTGATCAAAAGATAGGCTGTGATCGCGCAAACGACACCCAAGATTGCAAAGGCAGGAAGTTCGACAATAAAGCCCGTCGATTCAATCGGCACCATAAATTCTGTGACATTCCCAAAATAAAGGCGCGAGACAGCTGAACCTGCCACGGCCGATATCATTATGGGCGCGAGCGCATGCACCGCGTAGTGCCGCAACACCACTTCAAGGGCAAAAACAGCGCCGGCAAGCGGCGCGTTAAAGCTCGCTGCAACTGCGGCTGCAACGGTACAACCCAGCAAATCGCGCCCGGTAATCCCATCGGCATTCAATATCTTGGCCAGTTTGGAAGAGATAAGCGCTCCGATATGGATCGCTGGTCCCTCCCTGCCCGATGATCCGCCCATCGATAGCGTCAAAAGCGAGGCAACGGTCGACGCAAGACCCGCACGCCCCTCTACGCGACCTTCATTTATCGCGGCACCCTCGATCACATGACCCACGGTTCGTCCGCGTCCATCAGGGGTAAATCGATGCAAGATCAATCCGACGATCAATCCACCAACAGTAGGGATGGAAATAAGTATCCACCAATCCAAATTCGCGGCATGGCTTGCCAAGGATCGGCTATCCTCGCCATAGAAAAATCGCTCTAGCCTCTCGATTGCTATTCGAAAGGCAATTGTTGCAAATCCCGTTAAAACACCCAAGACAAGGGCCGAAATCCAAATGATTGGGCGAATACGCAACATCTCTTTGACGTTCGAATTGCTCATTTCGTGCCACGGCCCTCTTTCCGTTCCTGATAATTCGGATTAGATTTTCCAAAGAGACAATCAGGAATGCCTTCATGAGCCATAATGCAAATGCGATTGACGAAGTCAAAGCCCTGTTGGGCGAGCGTTTATCGACTTCGCAATCTGTGCGGGACACGCACGGCGAAAACGAGGCACATTATCCACATACACCGCCCGATGCGGTTGCTTTTCCAAATTCCGCTCAAGAAGTCGCAGAGATTGTCAAAATCTGTGCCAAGCATCGATGTCCCATTGTTCCTTGGGGTGTCGGCACCTCGCTTGAAGCGCATGCTTTGGCGATCCGTGGCGGCATCACGCTGAACATGCAAAACATGAATAAAATCGTTGAGGTGATGGATGCCGACTTGGCGGTACGTGTTGGCCCAGGTATCACGCGAAGCCGATTGAATTCTGAATTGCGCGCAACGGGCCTTTTCTTTCCGGTTGATCCGGGTGCGGATGCGAGCATTGGCGGCATGGCCGCCACACGCGCGTCTGGGACTACGGCTGTTCGTTATGGCACGATGCGAGAGAATGTTCTGGGCATGGAAGTTGTAACCGCAGATGGCCGGATCATTCGCACTGGAACAACGGCGAAAAAATCTTCCTCTGGCTACGATTTGACGAAACTCATGATCGGATCGGAAGGTACGTTGGGAATAATCACCGAACTGACACTTAGATTACAGGGGCAACCGGATGCTATTGCTGCTGCTGTGTGCCCTTTCCCAGACGTCGCCTCCGCCGTCAATACGGTTATCTCTGCTGTTCAAATTGGTATTCCAATGGCCAGAATGGAACTTATCGATCCAAATTCCATGAAAGCGATTAACGCCTATTCCGATCTTTCTTACCCAGAAGAGCCGCATTTGTTTTTAGAATTCCATGGTTCCAAAACTGCGGTGGTAGAGCAATCCGAAACTCTCGCAGAAATCGCCAAAGAGAATGGCGGTTCCGACTTTCAATGGACCACCAAAACCGAAGAGCGCAGCAAGCTATGGCAAGCTCGTCATGACGCGTATTTCGCAACCAAAGCCCAATATTCTGGGCAACTAGGACTATCCACGGATGTTTGTGTGCCCATCTCTCAACTGGCAACGGCCATTGATGAAACGATGGAAGATTTAGATTCCCATAAGGTGGTTGGGAATATCGTTGGCCATGTTGGTGACGGGAACTATCACGCTCTGCTCTTTGCGCCAGCAGACGACAAAAATGCGCTCGACCTAAATCTAAAACTTGCAGGTAGGATGGCCGAACGCGCCTTAAAACTTGGTGGCACTGTCACCGGTGAGCACGGCATTGGTATGGGAAAGATGAAATACATGCAGGCCGAACATGGGGATGCATGGCAAGTAATGGCCCAAATCAAACAGGCACTCGATCCTGAAAACATCCTCAACCCTGGTAAAATCGTTGAAATAAACGCATGACCAACCTTCTCTTCAGTTCGATGCGAAATGAAGGTCCAGCGGTGCTGGAATGGATTGCGTATCATTTGTCGATTGGTTTCGACCAAATCATGATTGCGACCAATAACTGCGATGATGGATCCGATGACCTAATCAGAGCCTTGGGGCAGATTGCTCCTGTCACCCATATCGACAACGGTGATCATGGCGAAGATTCTCCTCAGCGACGCGCTTATGAACGAATGATGGAAACGCCAGAGTTTAAAGCTGCTGAATATCTCATGATTTTAGATGCCGATGAGTTCCTTAATATTCATGACGGTTCAGGCAAGTTAAGCGATCTTATTACAGCGATGGGCGATCATGATGTGATGGGGGTCAATTGGGCATGTTTTGGGCCAAGTGGTGAAATGCAGTGGCGCGACGCTTGGGTGACTGAACGGTTTACCGAACGCCTTGTGCCCAAATGGGGTTTATATGCGGTAGGTAGCTGTAAGGCCCTAACGCGCGCACCCCAACGGTTTCGCCGGTTTTTCAATCATTCGCCGGGCCCCAAAATAGACCGAAGTGATATTTCCTATTTGCGGGATTATGGGGAGGTTGAAACCATCGCCTCAGATGGCGCGGCGAAAAGGCATATGCGGATGAATTACGCCTACAAAGTTGAATATCGCCACGCGCAAATCAATCATTATGTCACCAAATCCATGCCTGAATTCCGATTGCGGATCGCCCGAGGACGCGGGCATGTTGCGCGTCGCGAAAATGATCGGCACACCTTTGAATATTTTAAGCAATACGTCGATGAACATGAAATGGTGCAGGATACCTCTATTGCTCGCCATCTCGACGCTGTAAAACAGAAAGCCTGCGAACTTTTGGAAAATTCGCTGGTGTTGAAGGCTTATACAAATTGTCAAAAGACCTTTGAGCAACGGGTAAAGCAAGCTACGCGCGATTGGGATGAAACGCGTTATGAAATTTAATTTTCATTGTTTTTCAATTATTTAAGCCCGCGTCCAACCTTGGACATCACCCAATTAAAAGCGCTTTTGCGGCTTCCCTAGCGGCATCTGTGATCGTATCACCCGAAAGCATACGCGCAATTTCATCGACCCGCTCATCAGTATTCAAAGCCACCACTTTTGACAGCGTTTCTTCATCCGTACTGGATTTTGAGACCACCCATTGATGCCCCCCCTTTGCCGCCACTTGCGGGCTGTGGGT
>CAZRFT010000343.1:0-1966 GCA_964599255.1 uncultured Neptunicoccus sp.
GGCGACATCGTTGTCGCCAAAATCAAATTTATAAAACGGGTAAACTTTGTGGCCCTCTTCACAGGTCCCCATTTCCCCGAAATACTCAAATTTCTCTGTTTCATGGGCGCAGATATCTAAATCACCCGTCCACTCTGCCCCATTAAAGTCAGAGGCATAGTAATATGCGTATTGGTTGGTTATCTCGTCTTGGAAAACAGAACATTCGCCATTGTCGATTTGACGCCAGCCTTTGGTAACCCACTGATCATCTTCAAAATAAGAATAAGCAATCCAGAGCGACGGATATTCCGTTCGGTTACATAAACGCCAACCAGAGGTGAACTCATCACTATCCGCACCTGCCGATGCACCATCACGCGTTGCTTGCGCCTCTGCGCTTGTCGCGTTCATCCACAAACCCGCAGCCATCACCATAACAGCCAAAGAAACAATTTTTAGGAATCGCATACCCACTCCCTCTCCTAAATAAAGACTCGCTTCCTCAAGAATTGCACAATGTTTGCAAGCTGTGAAGGGTTTTGGATTATACGAGCTTTTGAATCAGGGCAGGCTTTGATCGTAAATCTGGCCCATTTGTAAGCGCGATATCCATGGGGCAACAAGACATAACAGCAATGATAGTCTGCCGCGCTTCCAAAGTAATACTTTGCCCCGCTTTCACTAGCGGTGGCTCGATGCTCAATTCCCCACCCGCGCCAATTGTGACATTTTCAAAAATGTTGAAAGGGCTTGGAATATCATCGATTGAAATATTCCGCTCGGTCAGCGCAGCGCGTAAATTGTCCGCGCAGTTTTTATGATAATCTTTGACCCCCAAAAGCCGATAACGTTCAAGATCACACGCAGAAAGCAGCAGGTCATGAATGCCAGGCGAGGTATCCTCGGTAATCTGCACGATGGCGCGACGTTTGTTGGAATAGAGCAGATCGCCTTCGGCTGGGATCAGTTTTTGCAAGCAGGACCTGGTATGTTCTGTTGACAAAAATTCGTCTGGATCGTCAGCGTTATATGCCCAAAAATCGACGACCTGTGATCCCTCGATATTTGTGATTTTGAGCGTCTCGCCGCTTTGCAAAGAAACATGTCCGTGGCCAGCGCCTTCGATGATGAATTCTTCGACGAGTTTCATCCTATCCCCAACGATAGTTGAAGCTGATTGAAATGCGTTCTTCTTCGGCCATATTCATCGGCACTTCGTGGCGGAGCCAGCTTTCCCAAAGCAGAATGTCCCCTACATTGGGCTCGACGTAGATGAAACCTTGCCGATCCTGTGGGGCTGATTTCAGACGTGGGGGTGCCGCCATCATCATCGCGTGACGCGGGTCCTCGAATTTAATCGCGCTCGCGCCCTTTGGCATCGCGACATAGGTCGTTCCAGACACAACGGAATGGGGATGAATATGGGCGGTATGAATGCCCCCTTCGGGAAGGATATTGATCCAAATATCTTCAAGCTCCAACGGTTTATCGCCAAGATCAAAACCTGCATCTTCGGCAAAGGCCACGACATGTTGATCGAGCGCTTTAACAAGATCGGCAAAAATCGGAAAGCGCCAAGGCAGATCCGTCAAAGAAGCATAAGAGGTATAGCCTGGAAATTCGTTTTCTTCACACCATGCCTGACCTGCTTCGTCATCTTCGGCGATGGCCAGACAGGAATTTAAAAGCTCGGTTGCATCAATGTCAGAAAGGGATGCTTGATAGAGGCGGGTTACGAAAAGAGAGTCTATTTTAGTCATGCTTTGCCATACCTCAGATTTACTCTTTTGGCGAGAAAGAGGTGGCGCTGGACGCCATTAAGCAGAGAGGCAATTTGCCTAACCTTTTGTATAGGTTGGTAAAAATAGTCACACTTCAGCAATTTTTAATACCTTTTGATTCAATATTGTGCTAACCTGATTATGCGTTGGCTTAGTCGGGTGGACTTAACCAAAGCATAGGGGGAATACCATGATACGCTTTG
>CAZRFT010000344.1:0-2002 GCA_964599255.1 uncultured Neptunicoccus sp.
ATCGGCGCAGAAAATCCGCGATTCAGGGAAAGGGTTGGCGCCTCTGACAAACCAGAAATTTCAAAGCTTTGGCTCGCTTTTGAAAGCACCAAAAGCTCTTCGTCTTTCAAAGGGGTGCCATCGCTGCCAATAAAGCCGGTCCGAATGGGAATGACCTGTGGCTTTTTGCCTTTGCGGTTTTCGGAAGGGTCTGCATCTTGAGACAAAGTTAAGGTTAGCGTGTCCCCACTAAAACTTTGATCCACTGTGACCTTTGGTGTGCCAGATTGAGAGTACCAGAGTTTAAACTGGGTTAAATCAATATCGCAGGCGTCTTCGAAAACTTTAAGCCAATGCTCGATTGTACAAGCTTGGCCGTCATGGCGCTCAAAATAAAGATCAAGGGCACGTTTGTAGTCATCAGCGCCCACCAAGGTTTTCAACATCCCAATAACTTCGGCACCTTTTTCATAGACCGTTGCGGTGTAGAAGTTGTTGATTTCTATATATTCCTCTGGGCGGACTGGATGCGCGAGCGGCCCTGCGTCCTCACGAAATTGTCGCCCTCGCAGAAGCGTGACATCATCGATGCGTTTCACCGCGTGGCTTCGCATATCGCCTGAAAACTGCTGATCGCGAAAAACGGTCAGTCCCTCTTTCAAACAAAGCTGGAACCAATCGCGGCAGGTGATGCGGTTGCCAGTCCAATTGTGGAAATATTCATGTGCAATGATGCCTTCGATCAACTCATAGTCGCTATCCGTGGCCGTTTCAGGCGAGGCGAGAACATATTTTGAATTGAAAATATTTAGCCCCTTATTTTCCATCGCGCCCATGTTGAAATCGTCCACGGCTACGATCATGAACAGATCAAGATCATATTCACGGCCATATACCTCCTCGTCCCAGGTCATGGATCGTTTCAGCGCGTCCATTGCATAGGCACATTTATCCTCGTCCCCTGGGCGCACAAAAATTTGCAATTCGACGTCACGACCAGATGCGGTTTTGAACTGGTCGTCATAGGAAACGAGATCGCCCGCAACGAGCGCAAAGAGGTATGCGGGCTTCACCCATGGATCGTGCCAGGCACCGTCACTAATGCGATTACCATTGGATAGACGCACCGCTTCGGTTCCATTTATTTTTACAAAGAATTCGGACATGACATCTGGGCGATCCAGATAGTAAGTTATCTTCCGAAATCCTTGTGCTTCACATTGGGTGCAATACATTCCGTTGGACATGTAAAGCCCTTCCAATGCGGTATTGGCTTCAGGATTAATCTCAACCTCGGCCTCCCAGATAAATCCAGATTGGGGGACAAGGTCATGCGGAACGGAAAGCCCCTCCACATCATGTAAGATTTCATCTGACGCAAGTTTCTTGCCGTCGATTGTTGCCGTTAAGAGCTTTAAGTTCCGCCCATCTAATCGCAAGTCATGAGGCCCATCCGTCCGCGACTCGTTCGGGGTAAAATGAATTTTGCTTTTCACCCTCGTTTCGGTTGGGTGCAGATCGAATTCTAACTCGGTTTTAGAAATCCAAAACGGGGGTTCTTGATAGTCGGTTAGCCGAATGGTCGGGGCAGTGTCGCTACGCATTTAAAGCATCCTTTGAGTCGAGATATATTTGAAACTCCGAAGACGCGGCGCAAGGGAAAAGTGCGCGCGGCAAACTTGTCGCGAAAGGGTCGCATTCCCGCTTGAAAAAACCTTGGGCATCGTCAGATTGACGCAGAAATCAAATTGCACCGGATTCGTCAGGAAAGAGCGACAATGAACGCGCCTCGTCACAACCTAACGCGTGGGATCACGTTGATTTTGATTACGACTTTCCTGCTTGCTTTGCAGGATAGCGTATTCAAACTTTACGCAGGTTCCCTTTCGCTTTGGCAACTCTTCGCCTTACGCGGCGTGATTGCATTGCCGCTCTTTTTCGTTGTTGCAGCAGTCACAAAACAGTCAGGCTTTGTTGCCCACGCTTTGGGTGTTTGGCCACTGATCCGCGGCGCATTTATTAC
>CAZRFT010000345.1:0-9657 GCA_964599255.1 uncultured Neptunicoccus sp.
AAAGGGCGGGGTGGCTTTGGTGATGGGTGCATTAAGCCCACGCACGCGAAATGCGCAGGTTGAGCTTTATCAAAATGGGGATGTCGATTACCTCATCGCTACAGATGCAATTGGCATGGGCTTGAATTTGGATGTAAACCACGTCGCTTTTGCGTCTTTGTCGAAATTTGATGGGCGCCGCATGCGGCATTTAATGCCCAATGAGCTCGCTCAAATCGCAGGTCGGGCGGGGCGACATATGAACCACGGCACTTTTGGGGTCACTGCCGAGGCAAGCCCGTTGGAGCCTGACTGGGTGGATGCAATCGAAAACCACCGCTTTACACCCCTGAAAAAACTAATGTGGCGCAATTCAACGCTTGAATTCGGGTCTATCGCGGGGCTTCTAAATAGCTTGGATAGGCCCACGCCAGACCCCGTGCTTCAAAAGGGGCGTCCTGCAGAAGATTTGCGCACGCTTGAAGCGCTTGCAGAAGAGGCCGAAGTGGCTGCACGTGCCTCTGATGGGGCGAGTGTACGCCTTTTGTGGGATGTTTGCGGAATACCCGATTTCCCGCAGGTGAGCTTTCATGAACATGTATCGCTTGTCGAGAAGGTATTTAACACGCTTCACGAGCATGGCGAGATGTCGGAAGAGTGGATAGCAGGGCGCATTGCCCAAATCGATAAGACGCATGGTGATATTGATACACTTTCCAAACGGCTCGCCTTTATTCGAACTTGGACCTATATCGCACAACGTCAGAATTGGGTTGCAAATCAAGCCTATTGGCGCGAAGAGACCCGCGCGGTAGAAGACCGCCTATCAGATGCGCTTCATCATGCGCTTACAGAACGATTTGTCGATCGCCGCACATCTGTGTTGATGCGGCGGTTGAATGAAAGGGAGAGGCTTGTGGCCGAACTAGACGCCGAAGGCGCCGTAACAATCGAAGGCGAGTTTATTGGTCGCCTTCAGGGTTTCCGATTACAGTTAGACAAAAACGCAGAAGGCGCTGAAGCAAAGACGCTTCGGCAAGCTGCGATGCAAGCCTTGGCGCCGGAATTTAATTTGCGTGCTGATCGCCTCTATAACGCTCCAGATACCGAGTTCGATTTTACCGAACAGGGTGGTCTTGTGTGGGGCGAATATGCCGTTGGTAAATTGGTTAAGGGTGACGACATTCTCGCTCCCAGAATTGAGGTTTTTGTCGACGAAGAGGCGGGAACGGAAGTCGCGGAAAAGGTGGCCAAGCGGCTAAGCCATTTTATCGACCGTCGGATCAAAACCGATTTCGAAGCTCTCCTTGCAATGCGGGATGATGAAGCTGTCACCGGCATGGCACGCGGTCTTGGTTTTCGCTTGGTAGAGAGTTTGGGTGTGATCCCGCGCTCAGTTGTTGCCAAAGAGGTCAAAGAACTTGATCAGGACGCGCGCGGTTTGTTGCGCAAACATGGCATCCGTTTTGGACAATATACGCTATTCCAACATTTGATGCTGAAACCTGCCCCGACGCGGTTACGATTAGTTCTTTGGTCGCTCTTTGAAGGTTTAGATGAGTTTCCAGAGGCGCCGCCTGCTGGTTTGGTAACAATTCCGGCCATCCCAGATGCGCCCAAGGGTTATTACCCACGTGCAGGCTACCGCCTTGCAGGTGATCGTGCGATCCGCATTGATATGTTGGAACGTCTTGCCGATCTAACACGTGCCCAAGACGTGAAGGGTGGTTTTGAAGCGACCGCAGATATGCTGTCGATTTCTGGCACGACGCTCGAGCAGTTTGCGAACTTGATGCAGGGGCTTGGTTTTGATGCCGAGCGTGGCGAGCGAGAAAAGCCGAAGCCCGAACCAGTAGAAGGTCAGGAAGTGGCAACAGAAGAAGATCAAGAACCAGAGGTTTTCTTTGTCTTTAAATGGGTTTCTAAAAAGCCCAGTGGGAAACCACAAGCGCCCCGCAAAGGGAAAAAACCATCAGGTCCCCGTCCAAAGGCTGCACCTAAAAAGGTAAAGCCCATGGACCCAGACAGCCCATTTGCCGCGCTTGCCGCCTTAAAAGGCAACTCATAACCCTTGATGCGTGTCGACAAATGGCTTTGGCAAGCGCGGTTTTTTAAAACCCGCGGCTTGAGTGCTAAAATGATTTCGAGCGGCAAACTACGGCTAAATGGCGCGCAAATCTCCAAGCCGTCAACGACGGTGCAAATCGGGGATATGTTGACTTTCGCGACTGGGCACTGGGTGCGCTTGATCGAGGTTGCTGCGATCGGGACACGCCGTGGACCCGCCAGTGAAGCTCAAACGCTATATGTCGATCATTCTGAACCCATGCCGAAACGGGAAAAACCTCTGCCAAACCCGAAATTTGAAGGAAAAGGTCGCCCTACAGGCAAGGATCGGCGTAGCTTGTCCTCTTTTTCAAAACCAGGGCTTGAATGATCGGCCAAAGAAAAATAAATCGCGCCTGTTGGTAAGGATAAAACACCCATGACCTATATCGTGAATGATGCCTGCATCGGTTGTAAATATACTGATTGTGTCGAGGTGTGCCCCGTGGATTGTTTCTATGAGGGCGAGAACACCTTGGTCATCCATCCCGATGAATGTATCGATTGTGGTGTGTGTGAACCGGAATGCCCGGCAGAGGCGATTTTGCCCGATACAGAGCCTGGTGCGGAGGATTGGGTGGAATTCAATCGCAAATATGCGGAAATATGGCCCGTCATCATCTCTAAACGCGATCCGTTGCCTGATGCAGAAGAACGCCAAGGTGAAGAAGGAAAATTGGAGAAATATTTTTCCGAAAATCCCGGCCAAGGCGGCTAATTTCCAGTGATTCTTGTAAGCCTCGCGGAGGTCTAGGCAAAAGGCTGTTTTTCCAAGTTTTTATGGGGTTTTGCGCCTCTGGCGATGGGGTCAATTTTGTGGTATACTGTCGGGTAATAAGACAAACAATCGGCAGTTAAAATCCTTCCAGAAATCGACGAAATTTGAACAGTTTAACACTGGCTTGCGGCCCTTGGCTTTGCGCCGCTTGGGAAGAAACTGCGTAGTAAAAATGAAAGGTGTGTCATGGCACGCGGCAAAAAAATTGGTGATTTCCGTATCAATGACTTCGTAGTTTATCCCGCGCATGGTGTTGGGAAAATTATGGGCGTTGAAACCCAAGAGATCGCTGGGATCGAGATGGAGCTTTTCGTCATCGCGTTCGAAAAAGATAAAATGACGCTTCGTGTTCCAACCGAAAAAGCAACTTCCGTTGGAATGCGCAACCTCTCTTCTGGCGAGCAGATTGATAAAGCGATGAAAACACTAAAGGGCCGTGCGCGCGTGAAACGTGCGATGTGGTCGCGTCGCGCGCAAGAGTATGAACAAAAGATTAATTCTGGCGATTTGCAAGCGATTGCAGAGGTGGTTCGCGACCTTCACCGCAATGATGAAGAGCGCGAACAAAGCTATTCAGAGCGTCAGCTTTATGAAGCGGCACTTGAGCGTCTGACCCGCGAAGTGGCGGCTGTCGATGGTACAGAGGAAATGGCCGCGACAGAGAAAGTTGTTGGCATTTTGATGTCACGCGCGGCTTAAGTGACCGCCCAGGATATTATCAAACATCTAAATCTTGAACCACATCCTGAAGGGGGGTGGTTCAAGGAAACTTGGCGCGACGACACGAAACCTCGCGCTCAAGGAACCGCAATTTACTTTTTGTTAGAAGAGGGGCAATCGAGCCATTGGCACCGCGTCGATGCCGCTGAGATGTGGCACCATTATGCGGGTGGTGCGCTTCATCTTGATATTCGTGAGGGTGGAGAAACCGTTCGTCATCGATTGGGACCTGAATTAATGTCCGGCGAAGCACCCCAAATCCTGGTTCCCAAGGATGCTTGGCAACGCGCCGAACCAGTGGATGGCTGGGTGTTGGTTGGTTGTACGGTGACACCTGGCTTTGAATTTTCTGGCTTTGAGTTGGCGCCACCCGATTGGGCGCCTTGATAATTACCCTTTTTGTGAAAAAGAGGTATCAAGGAGTATGACACCAGCCCGCAATCGAGGTTTCGATCAAAAATGTCTCTAATTGATCTTACGAAATCCAAGATGCGCAATGCTTTAATCGCGCAGATTGTGTTGATTTATATCGTGACACTTATCGGCTGGGCCTATTTGGATCCGATCATTGAACTCTATTTTTTCAGCCTCTCGGAATTCCAACTGAAGGGTGTGAAGTCCCTTGTTCCCTTCATTGTGATCGCCGTGATTGCAATCAAGCAAGAGCCACCGTTGTTTTACACGCTGACGCTTTGTGTATTTGCCGCCGTTGCCGTGTTGATTTTGATCATGCTTGGAATTCTTGCGTTCTTGAAGTTTCTACTTGGCCTAGGTGCGATTTTGCTGATCGCACTTCTTTTTGTCAGGCTCGGTGACATTTAGCCTTCAAGTGGGGTAGTTGCTTAACCGCCCTAGGTTCTGAACCGAAAGGTAGATATGCTTTCTGTATCCATATCGTTAGAAATGGGAAGATTAATCGGCGGATCCGTGCGAAAGGCGCAATGGGATATTTCACAAAGCCGACAATTATAGCCAAAACTTTGCTCAGGCAGATCCGCGTGATCTGCATAGATCGTCCGATGCAGTTGATCATAGGGTAAAATGATCATGGAGTTATGATCTTTGTGCTTGCGGTTATAACTGCCCTCGCGTCGATCCACGCGCCAAGAGAGCGTGAAATAGCGCGCGTTGTTGCGACGTTCTACAATTTCCGCTGTGAGAGACCCGTCATTGGCTGTGTTGTGAAGCCCGAGTTTTGCACAATGTCCACCAAAGTCGCGGTGCGGGAATTTGGTCTGGGACAGGGCGATGCGCAGACGCGAAGAGCTTCCAACCTGCAAATAAGAAAAAGGCTGACCTTCTTCGCCCGCACGCGCCAGAGTGGTAAGACGGAATGAGACATGATCAAAGCTAACGCGAAACCGCGCAGCCAAGGCAGTAAGATCATACTTGGATCGCCCCGCGGCTTGGTAAAATCGCCGATACGGCATGGCGATTGCATGAGCCGCATAGGTAGCAAGGCGAGGGCGCGCCAATGTTTGGGCCTCTGCGCTGCGCAGACCAAGGCGTTTAATTGCGGCCTCAATATCATCCTTTAGCGCAATTTGAGCAATCTGGGTGGCAATTGCGATCAAACGATCCTCCTGGCTCAACCGCTCTGCAATAAAGAGGCGTAAGGAGTGTTTGTCATAGCGGCGGTTCCATTCCGGCATCACATCTTCAGGCAGAAGCTGGGTACGGATATTGTGGTTTTCCATCAACCAGCGTTGAAGGCCAGACCACAGACCCGTTTCAGAAGGGATCGATTTTGAAAACTCTTCTGCTGCGCGATCAAGCCCGTCAAAATAGTTCGGCCGCATTTCCATTGCGCGAATGACCTGATCATGAGGGTGCTGCAGCTCAATAGCTTGGGCCGCACCTGCACCATCATTCATGGTTTCACTCATCTCAGAGAGTTTGGCCAAAGCACCCCGATACCCTTCGTGCAATTTCAAAATGCCATTGGCTACATTTGGGGCAAGGCTTGCGACCTCTAGCAACTCTTCATAGTTCGGAAGCTCACTTTCAAGCAAAGGATCGGCGAAAACATCCTTCAGATCATTGATGGAACCCATAGGATCCTGCTGCAAATCTTCAGGCGAGATATTGTAGGTCGCAGAGAGTTTTAAGATCAGTTGCACTGTGATCGGGCGCTGGTTGCGTTCAATCAGGTTAAGATAACTTGCAGATATCCCAAGTTCCTCGGCCATCGCGGCCTGTGACAGCGCCATAGAACTACGAATATGTTTGATGCGCGGTCCCGCAAAGATTTTGTTTTCGGCCATCGTACAGATTTACAATATTTACAGATTTACAAAGATTACTGGGTAAATATTTACAAAACAACCCCAAAAAATTGACAAAACCATCCAATATCAATGGGGTGGCAAGTATTTCTCTGTCATAGAAGCCGCATATCCGGTGGAATCAAAACGATCAACTATTGGTGCCGCCGCAGAAACTGTCAAATCTTTACAAAGGGAAGATGAACATGCCTTACGATACAGACTCAGCGAGCAATATTGAGGCCCTGAAACGCGAATTTGGCCCATCTTGGGATGCAATCGATACGGAATCTGTTGCACGCATGCGCGCGCAGAATAAATTTAGAACCGGATTGGACATCGCCAAATACACAGCGAAAATCATGCGCGAAGATATGGCAGCTTATGATGCCGATCCTGCCAACTACACGCAATCTTTGGGTTGCTGGCATGGCTTCATCGGTCAACAAAAACTGATCTCTATCAAAAAGCATTTCGGGTCTACCAAACAGAAATACCTTTACCTTTCTGGTTGGATGATTGCGGCCCTTCGTTCTGATTTTGGCCCGCTACCTGACCAGTCCATGCACGAAAAAACATCTGTGCCTGCTTTGATCGAAGAGCTTTATACATTCTTGCGTCAAGCCGATGCACGTGAGCTGAACGATCTCTTCCGTAAATTGGATGCAGCCGAAGGTGCAGACAAAGCGGCAATCCAAGCGCAGATTGATAACCATGAAACGCATGTTGTGCCGATCATCGCAGATATCGATGCAGGCTTTGGTAACGCAGAAGCGACATATCTTCTTGCAAAGAAAATGATCGAAGCAGGCGCATGTGCGCTTCAAATCGAAAACCAAGTGTCAGACGAAAAACAATGTGGTCACCAAGACGGTAAAGTGACTGTACCACATGAAGATTTCCTCGCGAAAATCCGTGCATGTCGTTACGCGTTCCTAGAGCTCGGCGTTGATGACGGTGTTATCGTTGCGCGTACAGACTCTTTGGGTGCGGGTTTGACCAAACAAATTGCAGTCTCACATCAAGAAGGTGATTTGGGCGATCAATATAACAGCTTCCTCGATTGTGAAGAGGTAACGTTGGAAACAATGGCGCCAAATGACGTTGTGATCAAACGCGACGGCAAGCTAATGCGTCCAAAACGTCTGCCTTCTAACTTGTTCCAATTCAAATCAGGCACGGGTGAGGCGCGTTGTGTGCTCGATTCTATCACGTCGCTGCAAAACGGTGCGGACATGATCTGGATTGAAACAGAGAAGCCACATATCGGTCAGATCGGTGGTATGGTGAACGAAATCCGCAAAACCATTCCAAATGCGAAACTGGTTTACAACAATTCGCCATCCTTCAACTGGACGCTGAATTTCCGTCAGCAAGTCTTTGATGCGTGGTCTGAAGAAGGCAAGGATGTCTCTGCTTATGATCGTGCAAACTTGATGTCTGCAGAATACGATGAAAGCGATCTTTCTGCTGCGGCAGATGAGAAAATTCGTACATTCCAGGCGGATGCTGCACGCGAAGCAGGTATCTTCCATCACCTGATCACCTTGCCAACATATCACACTGCGGCGCTGTCTACGGACAACCTTGCCAAAGAGTATTTTGGTGAAGCTGGTATGCTTGGATATGTGGCTGGCGTTCAGCGAAAAGAGATCCGTCAGGGTATCGCCTGCGTGAAGCACCAAAACATGGCTGGATCTGACATCGGTGATGATCACAAAGAATACTTTGCTGGCGATGCGGCCCTGAAGGCGTCTGGCAAAGATAACACAATGAACCAATTCGGCTGATAGGAGGAATAGATGTCTGCTGAGATTAAAGAAGTCACGCCCAACGGCAATCAAGACGAGCAGGACACAGCAATTCGTATGCTGGCCAATGACCTGCACCGTTTAAACCAATCGGTGATCCGAGCGGTGAATGCGGGCGTCTCTGTCGAATTGATCCGTTCCTCGCGCCACCATAATGGCGAAGGCAATTGGGGCGACTTGCTAATCCCAGTGGTTTCTAAGTCGTAGCCAATTAGGTAATTTTATCTACTAAGCCCCTGCCAAAGCGGGGGCTTTTCTTATTTAAAACCGTTACATTTTATCACCGCACTTTTCGACAATCGTGTCGTTTTTTGATGGATTTCAGGTGAAATCGTTTAGACCCAATTAGGTCGAATTTCGTATCTACCACACATCTTATTTTACGCATGAGAGGGGATTCTCTCATGCCACAGCCCAAAGGGAATAAAGCGATGAAAATGACCACCGAGGAAGCCTTTGTAAAAACGCTTCAAAGCCACGGAATTGAACATGCATTTGGGATCATTGGATCCGCGATGATGCCAATTTCTGATTTGTTCCCAAAAGCGGGCATTATGTTTTGGGATTGCGCGCATGAAGGTTCTGCGGGCATGATGTCTGACGGGTACACACGCGCAACGGGCAAAATGTCGATGATGATCGCGCAGAACGGCCCCGGCATCACAAACTTCGTAACTGCAGTTAAAACAGCTTATTGGAACCATACACCATTGCTTTTGGTCACACCGCAAGCGGCGAACAAAACAATCGGGCAGGGCGGCTTCCAAGAAGTTGAGCAGATGAAACTTTTTGAAGATATGGTTTGCTATCAAGAAGAGGTTCGCGACCCAAGCCGTGTTTGTGAAGTTTTGGCGCGCGTAATTTCGCAAGCAAAACGTCTGTCGGCACCAGCACAGCTAAACATCCCACGCGATATGTGGACCCAAGTGATCGATGCTGAAATTCCCGATCCGATCGAATTCGAACGTTCACCAGGTGGTGAAAACTCGGTTGCAGAAGCTGCAAAAATCATTTCGGAAGCAAAATTCCCTGTGATCCTTAATGGTGCTGGCGTTGTTTTGGCCGAAGGCGGTATTGAAGCCTCAAAAGCACTTGCAGAGCGTTTGGATGCGCCTGTTTGTGTGGGTTACCAGCACAACGATGCGTTCCCGGGTTCGCACCCCTTATTTGCGGGTCCTTTGGGCTATAACGGCTCTAAGGCGGGGATGGAATTGATCAAGCAAGCGGATGTTGTTCTGGCACTTGGGACACGTTTGAACCCATTTTCAACCCTTCCAGGCTACGGCATGGAATATTGGCCATCTGATGCGAAAATCATCCAAGTTGATATCAACCCAGATCGTTTGGGTCTGACTAAGAAAATCGCAGTTGGTATCGTGGGCGATGCAGCAAAAGTTGCGAAAGGTATCCTTCGTCAATTGGATGACAATGCAGGTGATACTGGTCGCGATGAACGCAAAGCGAAAATTGCGGATACAAAATCTGCTTGGGCACAGCAGCTGTCATCGATGGATCATGAAGATGATGATCCAGGCACATCATGGAACGAGCGTGCGCGCGCAGATAAACCAGACTGGATGAGCCCACGTATGGCGTGGCGTGCAATTCAATCGGCCCTGCCGAAAGAAGCGATCATCTCTTCTGATATCGGTAACAACTGCGCCATCGGTAACGCTTATCCAAGCTTTGAAGATGGCCGTAAATATCTTGCACCAGGTCTGTTTGGTCCGTGTGGCTACGGTCTACCATCCGTGATTGGTGCGAAAATCGGTTGCCCAGATGTGCCTGTTGTTGGTTTCTCTGGCGACGGTGCCTTCGGGATCGCAGTAAACGAATTGACAGCGATTGGTCGCGAAGAATGGCCAGCAGTCACACAGATTGTTTTCCGTAACTACCAATGGGGTGCGGAAAAGCGTAACTCGACTCTTTGGTTCGACGACAACTTCGTGGGTACAGAATTGGATGAAGGTGTTTCTTATGCCGGTATCGCAAACGCTTG
>CAZRFT010000346.1:0-8447 GCA_964599255.1 uncultured Neptunicoccus sp.
TGCGTCGTTTCAGTTGTTGTCGTTTCCGCGACGGCCTGTTCCGTTGCTTCCTGACTTTCCTGAATTGTCTTCGATGTTGCGACCACTACATCACCATCGGTTTCTGGCCAGAGCGTAAACAAAGCTACGCATACCGCGACATACCCGATAATCATCATCAACAGTCTGATTGGCATAATTGACCCTTTCACTGCCTACGGACGTATTTTTTGAATGATTTCAACGCCTCGCACCTCATGGGTAACATAGACATCATTGAATCAAAACCAAAAAATAATTCACCTCAGGGTGCAATTTTTAATCAAAACGTGGCAATTTTATGTCGCCTTTCACATCATCGAAGGCATTTTGACGCAAAGGTAAACATAACAGCCGATCAGGGTTCACAGGGGGCGGAAAACTAAGGTTTTGGGCCTTTTTGAACCCAAATCGTCCATAGTAGGGCGCATCGCCGATCAATATCACCCGTTCCCAGCCATTTTTTCGGGCAATTTCCAATGTATTTTGGATCAATTCACCGCCTACGCCCTCTCCTTGAACGGTTGGATGAACCGAAATCGGACCTAGCAACAAGGCCTCATGATCCTCATCCCCGATCAAAATTGGGTAATAGCGGATTGCGCCGACCAAGGCGCCTGTATCATCACGCATTATTTGGCAAAGCTCGGCCACAGGTTCGTTCCCCTCCCGCAAACGATAAGAGCTGAGCATCTGGCGCCCCGGCGCAAAGGACAAATCGAAAAGATTTTCGACCTCCCACGCATCTTCTGCCGTTTCTTGCGCAATCGTTAACATATTGTTGCTCACTCGCCTCTGGGCAAGCCGTTAGCATGTCGTTAGCCTGCCCGCAAATACGAAGGAATTGGGGATGTTTTACACAACCAAAAAAAATGATCACGGGCTGAAATACAACCCATTTAAAGCCATTGTGTCGCCCCGACCCATTGCTTGGGTATCAACGCGATCCGCAAGTGGCGTCGACAATCTTGGCCCTTATTCATTCTTTAATGCCATGTCAGATCTGCCACCGATTATCGGCTTTAATTCTGGCCCCCAAAAAATGGGAATTGAAGAACCCAAGGACAGCGTCACCAATATTCGGGAAACAGATGTTTTTTGCGTCAATATCGTCTCTGACGCCTTGAAAGAGGCGATGAATATTTCCTCTGGCCACTATGCGCATGGCATCGATGAATTCGAAAGGGCGGGGCTGACCAAAGCGCAAGCGAAATTGATCGACGCACCCTACGTGGCAGATAGCCCTGTTACAATGGAATGTAAGCTTCACGACATTCTACAAATGCCGGCGCCCGGCAATGCCTCTTGGATCATGGGCGAGGTGGTCGGCATTCACATCAAAGATGAATTTATCGACGGAGATTTCTTGCGCGTGGATCGGTATAAACCCGTCGCCCGTTTGGGTTACAAGGATTACGCTATCGTTGATGAATTGATCCAAATGGAGCGTCCGAAAAATGTATGAATACGTCACAATGTCCCTTGGAAATGGGGCAACGATCGCTATGGGGCCACAGCCAAATAGCGACCAAGACTTTGAAAAACTTGCAGAATTTGCACCCGACCACTTCGTCACGCTGACCGAGACGAAGGAATGGCAACTCGACGATTTTGAAATTCGCGCGCGTGCTGTGACAAATAATTGGCATCATCATCCGGTTCGCGATTTCACGGCGGCCAATGAATCAATAAATCCACTTCTTGATACGCTGCTGAACGCCCTTCAATCGGGCGGCAAAATCTTCATCCACTGTCGAGGTGGTTGTGGGCGCACAGGCATGTTGGTCATGCGTCTACAAATCATGTTGGGTGACGCACCCAAAGAGGCGCTTGAAACGCTTCGCGCCGTAAGACCGTGCGCTGTTGAAACCAAAGAACAAGAAATTTGGGCGAGTTTCGGCTTGAATCAAGATTAACGCTGGCTAGTCTGGTGTTTGGTGCAAGGTAAAGGGAGCCCGAAATGGACACTGTGATTGGCGTAATCGGCGGCTCTGGCGTTTATGAAATTGAAGCCCTGGAAGACCCGCAATGGGTCAACGTGGACAGCTCATTTGGCACGCCGTCAGATCAGTTGCTCATCGGGCATCTGAACGGCGTGAAAATGGTCTTCCTCCCGCGTCACGGGCGCGGACATAAACTTTCACCGACATCCGTAAATTACCGGGCAAATATCGATGCGCTGAAACGCGCAGGGGTCACAGATGTCATTTCTGTGTCGGCCTGCGGTTCTTTCCGCGAAGAAATGGCGCCGGGTGATTTTGTCATCGTTGATCAATTTATTGATCGTACCTTTGCGCGCGAAAAAAGCTTCTTTGGAACGGGCTGTGTGGCACATGTCTCTGTCGCCCATCCAACATGTCCTCGATTGGGGGACGCTTGCGCAGAAGCTGGAAAAGCCGAAGGTGTGAATGTGCACAAAGGTGGGACTTATCTTGCGATGGAGGGCCCGCAATTCTCATCACTCGCGGAATCAAAGCTTTACCGCGAACAATGGGGCTGCGATGTGATAGGCATGACAAATATGCCAGAGGCAAAATTGGCCCGCGAAGCAGAACTTTGTTATGCCTCTGTCGCCATGATTACCGATTATGACAGCTGGCATCCCGATCATGGCGAGGTCGATGTCACTCAAATCATCCAAACACTGATGGGCAATGCGGCGAAAGCCAAAGGTCTGGTTTCTCGCCTACCCAATCTCTTGGGGGAAAGCCGCGCGCCCTGCCCGCACGGGTGCGACCGCGCGCTTGAATTTGCCATCATCACCCAACCCGATGCTCGTGATCCCGAAATGGTCGCGAAGCTCGATGCAATTGCAGGACGCGTATTATGAGCGATCTTACAAAATATATCCGCACCATCCCTGATTTCCCCAAAGAGGGGATCATGTTTCGCGATATCACCACACTCTTTAATGATGCCGCTGGTTTGCGTCAGGCGGTGGAAGAAAGCTTGGCCGCCCTCGAAGGCATGGAATTCACCCGTGTCGCGGGGCTAGAGGCGCGCGGTTTTATGCTTGGCACGGTTCTGGCCTACGAATTGGGTCTGCCATTTACGATGATCCGCAAGGCTGGCAAGCTGCCGGGTGACCGGCATGCGCAGGACTATGACCTTGAATATGGCACAGCGACCATTGAGATCCACAAAGATGCTATTGATCCCGGTGACAAGGTTCTGTTGATCGATGACCTCATTGCCACAGGCGGAACAGCAGAGGCGGGAATCAAACTTATAGAAAAAATGGGCGGTCAGGTGGCCCTTGCCCAATTCATTATCGACCTACCCGATCTGGGAGGCCGTGATAAACTTGAAAATATGGGCATCCCCACAAGCGTGCTTTGTGCCTTTGATGGGCATTAAAAACGTAATCTTATTAAGTTTTCATAAAGATTTAAGCATGCATAAGGGTCGCGTTCCTCTTGGACATGCTTGCTTGCATTTCTTCAGCGCCCTGTCAGCACCCCCGGCAGGGCGCGTTACTTTAGAACCGCACCAGGATTCATAATTCCCTTGGGATCAAGGGCTGACTTGATCGACCGCATTGCCGAAAGTTTGGCGGGATCGCCAAACTTTTCTAGCTCGCTTACTTTTAGCCGCCCAATCCCATGCTCAGCAGAGATAGAGCCGCCAAGCTTATGGACCTCGTCATAAATCAAACTCGTAATTTCCTCTCGAAGCGGCAAATAGTCCTCTCGCGTTTTGCCGGCTGGCGGGAAAATATTATAATGCAAGTTCCCATCCCCTAAATGCCCAAAACCGTTAACCCGAACGCCTTTGGCTTCAATTTTTGGAGTCATGGTTTCAATGAAATTTGGAATCTCACCAATCGGCACGGAAATATCATGACTGGCGATGGCGCCAACCGCGCGGCTGGCTTCGGGGATGCTTTCGCGCACGTGCCAAAATTCTAATCGTTGAGTTTCATTTTCCGCGATTACCGCATTCGGAATCAAACCCTGTTCCATTTCCAATCCCAAAAAATCAACAAGGCGATTTTTTAAATCTGCGTCCAATCCGCCTGAAAGTTCAAGCAAGACAGACCACGCTGGATCAGGGGAAAGGGGGCGGCGCACCTTGGGCAATTTCTCTGCTAAAAATGTAAGACCTTGTCCAGAGATAAGCTCAAAACCAGTCACCATATCGCCAAAGCGATCTCGGATTTTGGCAAGCAATTCGATGGCGTCATTGGGGCTTTTTACCTCCGCCATCGCGGTTCCAAACTCATGGGGTTTAGGGAACAGCTTCAGGGCCGCGCCCGTGATAATTCCTAAACTACCCTCTGCACCGATCAGCAAATTTCGCAAATCATATCCCGTATTATCTTTTCGAAGGCGCTTCATCCCGTGAAAGATTTCACCATTGGGTAAAACCGCCTCAAGACCAAGGCAAAGATCGCGCGCGTTACCATACCGCAGAACTTGGACGCCACCTGCATTGGTGGAAAGGTTCCCGCCAATTTGCGCCGTGCCTTCGGACCCCAATGAAAGCGGAAACAGCCGGTTCACCCGGTCTGCATGATCCTGCACATCTTTAAGGATCATACCCGCATCCACCTCGATGATCATCTCATTCGCATGAACAGCACGGCACTTGTTCATCCGATCCAAACTTAGAAGCAAAAGTTTACCTTTATCCGCGATTTGGCCGCCGACCAATCCTGTGCCGCCAGAATAGGGAATTATGCCGATGCCATTTTCCCCACAATATCGCACGATCTCGGCCACGCCTTTGGTATCGCGTGGTCGCAAAAGAACGCGTTTGGGGCTTTTGAAACGCCCCCGCAACTCTTCTAAAAAGCGATCTGGCGCGTCGCTTGCAACATCGGCACCAAAGGCCGTTTGAAATTGTGAAAGAAGATCGCTCATAGCAATTGAATGAGCTTTTCAGGCCTACAACACAAGGGGCAATTCCTATTCGAAATCCTCAAACAACCGCGGTTGAAGCACGATCACCGTGGGCTGACGGGGCAACAAATCCAGCGACATGATCAAAGAATGCCCTTGCCGTTCTTCGATCGCAAATTCATCCTCCATGCCTTTCAAAAAATCGTCCAAGGTCAACCGCCCCCACCAATGCATCGGCAGAACAACAGAGGCGCGCAATCGCTTTGCAACCTTCAACATGGTTTTTGTGTTCAACGACACGCCACCATCGACATTTGCCATGACCACATCCAGTCGCCCAATTTGGGCATATTGCTCGGCACTTGGCTCATGGTGCAAATGTCCCAAATGTCCGATGCAAAGCCCAGCCATTTCAAAAATGAAAATCGAATTCCCATCGGGATTTACACCCGTCCATTCTGAACGAATGTCGGTTGTGACATTTCGGATCAGCACCTCTTCCAATTCCAATTCATGATCGGCGGGCGCGCCACCCTCCCCCCAACCTTTCAGCACATGGGTGATTTTGGGGTCTGGGAAGGGTGAGTAATGGCTGGAATGCGCGTTATTCATGGTCACGACATCGGGGCTAAAAGCGATGCCGCCATTATAGTCCGTCACGATCCGCACCCCGCCTGCGCCCTGAATTTCATACATGGAATGGCGGATATATCGTAGCGCGACTTCGCCTTCTTGAAGCGCTGTGGAAGCATATTGAATGGGCACGCGATCTTCGCGTTCTGCGAAAGCTAAGCAATGGCTTTCTGTGCGTTCCGCTGCGATTGGGAGCGCGATAAGGCTGAAGGCAATCAGAATAAGAAGTCTCTGGATCATTTGCCCAGGATAACGCCTGTACAGATTCGATCAAAATCACAAATGTCCTAGCTAGGACAAGGAGGTAACCCATTGTTTTCAATAGTTTTTCAAAGGTGCGACCACCCCACACTTCACGCTTGTCATACCGAATAGCCACGTTAGCCTCGTTCATAAATAAGGAGGCGGAAATGAAACTCACCCTACTCGGCACTGGAAGCCCTGTTCCAATGGCCAATCGAGCAAGCTCTGGCTATGTCATTGAGATCGGCGATGAAATCTTGGTTTTCGATCACGGCCAAGGCGCGCATACCAACTTTTTAAAGGCTGGATTTCGCACCGTTGATGTCAACACGATCTTTTTCTCTCATCTGCATTTTGATCATTGCGCCGATTATCCGCGCTTCGTGCATACACGCTGGGACCAAGGGGCGGGGCTGATCCCTGATCTTCAAGTTTATGCGCCTGAATATATGCATCGCATGTCAGAGCTGTTGTTCATGGAACAAGGCGTGTTTCACCCCGATCTGGATGGCCGCATGAATTCTTCGGGCAGTCGCGTTGTCTACAAAAATCGCGGTGGCAAGCTGCCACGTAAGCGCCCTGCCCCCAACATCACTAGTATTTATGATGGACAGGTCATCGAAAGTGACAATTGGAAACTGACCGTGCGCGAGGTCTATCACCAACCAGGCTATATTGAGCCTTATGCTTTCCGCCTAGAAACCGACGAAGGTGTGCTGGTCTATTCAGGCGATACAGGGCCCTGTGAGGGCATCTATGAAATTGCAGAAGGCGCAGATTTGTTGATCCAAATGTGCTATTTCTTGTCCGGCACTTTCAATCAGGACGACAAGACACTCACCTCCTCTGGTCATCTAGAGGCTGCCCATATTGCCGCCAAAGCCAATGTGAAAACCATGGTCACCACCCATTTCACGCCGCAAATGGACGCCCAAGGGGTGCGCGAGAAATGTTTGGGTGAAATGGCGAAGATCTTCGATGGGCGCATCATCTGGGGCGAGGATCTAATGCAAATCCCCATTAAACAGGGCGAGGTTCCCCACGCGGGCTGACAAAAGAGTGGGACGCCGAATATAATGTTAAAGGAAATAACACCATCCGCTGTCTATATGGGCTTCTTAGCCGCTTTTGTCGGTTATCTGGCCTCCTTTGCCATTGTCCTTGCTGGGCTAAAGGCGGTGGGTGCGACGGATGCCCAAGCAGCAACGGGCCTGTTCTATGCAACCATTGGGACGGGCCTTGGCTCGATCATCTTGCCTTGGATTTTAAGGATCCCCGCCGCTGTCGCTTGGTCAACGCCTGGGGCCGCTTTTCTGGCGGCAACAACCATGCTCGATGGTGGCTTTAACGAGGCGGTGGGCGCGATGATCATCTGCGCGGGGCTTATCCTGCTGACGGGTTTTGTGCCCGCGATTGGGCGTTTTGTTACAAACATCCCCAAACCTGTCGCCGGCGCTTTGTTAGCAGGCGTCTTGATCAAACTTTGCTTTGCCCCCGTTTTGGCATTGGGTGAAATCCCGCATCTGATGTTTCCAGTTTTGCTTGCTTGGCTCGTTGGTCTTTATTGGAACCGCCTTTTTGCCATGCCCCTTGCGATGATCACCTTCTTCGTCATTTTGGGATTTGTGATGGACTATGATCAGTTGCGCCAATCCCCAACCGTGGCGCTGTTTCCTAATTTATCGCCCTTCACGCCGATCTTTACCTTAAATTCCGTAATTTCGATTTCGATCCCGCTTTATCTTGTGACAATGGCGGGACAAAATATTCCCGGTTTTGCGGTCCTCTCGCTCAATGGCTACGAGGTGGATCGTCAGGCCCTGCTGCGTAAAACGGGTTTTGCCAGCCTCTTGATCGCGCCATTCGGCTCTGTGCCCGCCAATATGTCCGCGATCACCGCCGCGATGGTCACGGGCGCGGATGCTGGTCCCAATCCCAACCACCGCTATTGGGCGGCTATATTCTTTGGAATATTCTACGCTTCATTTGCGTTTTTAGCAGCTTTTGTGACCACGCTTGCTAGCATCGCACCGGCCGCTTTGATCACGGGCGTCGCCGGCCTTGCCCTGATCCCCGCTTTGGTCAAGGCGATGGGTGCTGCGTTCGAAGATGAAAAACATCTAGAGGCACCCGCCCTTACCTTCCTGATGACAGCAAGTGGCATGACACTCTTTGGGATCAGCGGTGCTTTCTGGGGCGTCTTAATCGGTGCTACCCTTTGGATGATACAAAGCTATCGGTCCGAAGACTAAAACAGTTTGATCAGCTTTGAACGCCAGCTTTGCTTTTTCCACGTCGGTCAGAGCGCAAATTGGCGTAAAGAACATGGTTGCGCCATTTCCCGTCTATTTGCAGGTAGCTTTGCGCCACCCCTTCATATTTGAAGCCCGACTTTTCCAGCACCCCGCGCGAAGGTTTGTTTTGCGGTAAAGTCGCGGCCTCAATTCGGCTTAGGTCCAATTTCGAAAAACTATAGGCAACCAGTGCTTTAATCGCCTCTGACATATAGCCCTGACGCGCATAATCGGCACCAATCCAATACCCAAGTGTGGCCGATTGCGATGGCCCACGGCGGATATTGTCCAACGTGATGCCACCCAACAGCGCGTCATCTTCTTCGCGAAGGATAAAAAGCGGCAATGCCGCATTCTCTTTAAAAACCTTTCGCGCCCAATAAACACGGTTTTGAAAACTGCGCCGCGAAAAATGATC
>CAZRFT010000347.1:0-6887 GCA_964599255.1 uncultured Neptunicoccus sp.
CTGCCTCCGCTATGGATGGTTACGCGATTTTGGAAGCCGACGCTATTCCCCAAAAAAAGCTGAAGGTAATCGGAGAGTCCACAGCCGGAAAGCGCTTTGCTGGCAGCGTTTCAGCAGGTCAGGCGGTGCGTATTTTCACAGGCGGCGTAGTTCCCGACGGCGCATCGAAGATCCTTATCCAAGAGGATTGCACGCGCGAAGATGATGCAATCACCATAGGCGAAAAGATCGACACCTCCGCCTATATCCGTCCAGCGGGGGGTGATTTTAATGCAGGCTTTGAACTATCGGCCCCAATCCTTCTTAGCCCAGAGCGCATTGCTCTAGCGGCTGCGATGAACGTGCCCAAACTTACTGTCACCAAACGCCCCCGTGTTGCGCTCATCGCTACGGGTGACGAGTTGGTTTACCCAGGCGAGACGCCAAACCCAGATCAAATTATTTCTTCGAACAATTACGGCCTTAAAGCTTTGGTTGAATCGCATGGGGCGATCGCCCACCTTCTGCCCATCGCGCGTGACAATAAAGCGGACCTCTTAGAAGTTTTCAAACTCGCACAAGAGGCCGATTTAATCGTGACCTTGGGGGGTGCTTCGGTTGGCGAATACGATCTCGTACAAACATCCGCCAAGGATGCAGGGATGGAAACGGCATTCTACAAGGTTGCCATGCGCCCGGGCAAACCGCTGATGGCGGGTAGATTAAATGGAAAACCAATGATCGGCCTACCCGGAAACCCCGTTAGCGCGATGGTTTGCGGCCGTGTCTTCCTTGTACCGATGATAGAGGCCCTCTTGGGGTTACCTAAAACACCGCCACTCACCCAAACGGCGCGTTTAGGTAAAGACATGCAAGCGAATGGCCCGCGCGCCCATTATATGCGCGCAACGCTAGAAAACGGCATCATCACTCCTCTCGATCGCCAAGACTCCTCTCTGCTTTCCGTTCTGTCAGGCGCTCAAGCCCTTCTTATTCGTGATCCGCATGCTCCAATTGCAAGCCAAGGCGAAGAAGCAGCTTATCTCGTGTTTTAATCTTACAGCAAAATGCGATCATTGGATCGCGGTTAGCGATCCAATCGCTTGGCAAAGGGTGGGCAAAGCCCGCCCGCGCCAAGCGCCTTATCGCGCCTAAGAGGGGCGCAATTTCACACAATTTCATAAAATTTTAACTTATCCACAGAAATAATTGACACAAACCAAGAACACTTATAGAACATAAGGGAAACAGAACAGAACCAAACAGGGGAATCCGATCATGCTGACCCGTAAACAAATGGATTTATTAGATTTTATCCATAAGCGCCTTCAGAAAGATGGTGTTCCACCAAGTTTCGATGAAATGAAAGAAGCGCTCGATCTTCGTTCTAAATCAGGCATCCATCGCCTTATTACCGCTCTAGAAGAACGTGGTTTTATTCGCCGCTTGGCGCACCGTGCTCGTGCCATTGAAATTCTACGCTTACCCGAAGGTATTGAAGGCGGTGGGTTTCAACCTCGTGTTATCGAAGGGTCCCTGACGCCCCCACCCGCTGAAGCACTTCCCATTGAAGCCGCCAATGCCATGAACCTTCCTGTTATGGGACGGATTGCTGCTGGTACTCCGATTGAGGCAATCCAACAGGTGTCCAATAATGTGTCAGTCCCAGGCGAGATGCTTAAAAACTCTGGCCGTCATTACGCTTTAGAAGTCAAAGGCGACTCGATGATCGAAGCTGGCATTAACAATGGCGATATCGTGGTCATTAACGAGCAAGCGGATGCAGATAACGGCGATATTGTTGTCGCTTTGGTTGAAGGTCAGGAAGCTACCCTAAAACGTCTTCGCAAACGCGGCTCTGTTATCGCTCTAGAGGCCGCAAACCCCGCCTATGAAACACGTGTCTACCGCGATGATCAGGTCAAAGTACAAGGTAAGCTCGTCGGCCTCATCCGAACTTACTGAAATTTCTGCCTGACCCAATAATCGCTCCAAAGCCGCGCGCCAATTTGCTGGCGTGCGGTTTTGATTTTTAGTTTTTCCTCGAACCAAATCGCTATTGAGCCTGTACGCCGGAAACTTCGTTCATTCCAAAAGGCACAGTCCCCATTGGGAAACAGCTTTGTTTTAGGGGCTATCAGTGCAACATGATCCTCACATAGCTGATTAAGTTTTTCTACGTGCACGTGTTTATCCCAAAGATAAAACACCTGCTGCCCCTTTGGCCCTAAGGCAAATTCATCTCTGTCACGAGTGAACAAACCTGCCAATTTTTCCTGATCAAATACCTGCCCATCATTTTCAAGCCAACTTTCACTGGCAAACCCATTTCCGCGGTCACGATTTAGCGCACGGCGTTCCCCTTGCAGTACCCCAACCATACGTCCATTTTCTGTAATCAACACAGCTGGTCGATCCAGGCTAGCCCACATTGCAAAGGCCAAAACGATTCCAATCAAGCAGAGAAAGCGTAACCTCGATTTCATCAACACAAAACCAAGCGCGGAGAGAACAAATAATGGTAAAGCATAGTCACTACCCTGAGGGACTAAGCTTATAGCATTTTCAAACCCTGCGACCCAGTTCGCTACATACAAAATCCAAGAAATCCCCTGCTCCATTCCCCAAAAGGCCACCCAATCTAGGCCTAGGGGATAAAGAACAGCGGCTATTATGGCGCATGGCATGATGATCATCCCCATCACCGGCAAGCTCAATGAATTTGCAACTATGCCAAAATGGGCAATTTGATTAAAATGATAAGCCGCAAATGGTGCCGTTGCGGCACCAGCCACGGCGGAGGACAGCAGCAGGGCAAAACATGACCTTAAAAATCGACCCCACGGCCCGCCACCGCGCCATTGGTAGTCTCGGATCCAACGAAAGGCGACCACAAGCGCCAGCGTCGCCGCAAAAGACATTTGAAAACCAGGTTCGGACAAGTTTTCAGGCCAAAAAAATAAAATGATAAAAGCAGCCATCGCCACGGCGCGGAGCGTAATTGCAGGGCGATCAAATAATATGGCGCCAAACATCATTGTTGCCATGATGAAGGCGCGCTCCGTAGCCACCGCACTTCCCGAAAGCACCAAGTAAACCCCGCCTGCAAGGATTGCAAAAATTGCGGCTATCTTTTTGGTCGGCCACCTTAGTCCATAGTGTGGGACCAATATCAATCCAATGCGCAACAACGCGAAAACAACTCCCGTTAACAACCCCATGTGAAGCCCAGAAATCGCTAAGAGATGGGCCATATTTGCCGCTCGCAAATTTGCAAGGGAGGCTTGGTCAACAAAAGCCCTGTCGCCCACAAGAATGGCGGCGGCGAACCCAGCCTCTCTCAATGACAATTGGGAGCGAATATAGGCTGACAGAGCATGCCGTATTTGAGCTAGTCTTAGTGCCCAACTTGTTGATGTAGGCAGCGATATGATCTCGACATTTTTGCGCGTATAACCGACGGCCCCCAAACCTTGAAACCAGGCGCGTTTCCGAAAATCATATCCTTGCGGCTCGGGTGGGCCTGATGGGGGTGAAAAACTCGCCTCCACACGAATACGCGATCCTATTTCGGGCACCTCGCCCGCCCCAAAGAGAGATACCCTGATTTTCTGAGGTGTCCTTGCGGCCGATATAGGTGGCATGCTGGGATCGATTAAGGTTAGGCGCGGCCTCTCGGAACGGGATCGATCAACAAAAGCGACTGTTCCCTCCACAGCTCCATAATACCGCCATCCTAAGACATTTTGAGCGACCGAATGCGCACGGAAAGCTGCAACAAGGAATCCCAACAGGACCAAAGCAATGCAAAGAAATAAAAACCGCTCTCGCTTAAACCGCCACGCGGAAAACACACTTAATGCCACACCCAAGCAGCCAAGAAACAAAACGCCATATCCGGGTTCGAATTTGAAGGAAAAATAGGCCCAAATCCCAACACCCAAACACACAGGCGCCCACAACAACATTTGCTTTAAATGCAATTCCATTGCGATGCGTAAATATGAAAAGGGGGCGTCTCTTGTCACTTTTGATCTGATTGCGTAAGGGTGCGCCCAAGCTCGCAACCCTTAGTTACTGATTGGTTAATAGCATGACAGTCGTTACCCGTTTTGCACCCTCTCCGACTGGGTACCTTCATATCGGAGGTGCGCGTACCGCGCTTTTCAATTGGTTATTTGCGAAAGCAAATGGGGGTAAATTTTTGTTGCGGATCGAGGATACAGATCGTGCGCGCTCTACGCAAGAAGCCACAGAAGCTCTGCTGGATGGTCTTCGATGGCTTGGCCTTGATTGGGATGGCGAACCAATCAGTCAGTTTTCGCGCGCGGAGCGTCACCGCGAAGTGGCCGAACAACTATTAGAGATTGGAGCGGCTTATAAATGCTTCTCGACGATCGAAGAGATAGAGGCTTACCGTGAAAAAGCAGCAGCGGACAAAAACCCACTGCCGTTTCAATCTCCGTGGCGCAATGCTGATCCTGCAACTCATCCAGATGCCAAGTTCGTCATTCGACTGAAGGCCCCCAGAGAGGGTGGAATCGAAATCAAAGATAAAGTGCAAAAGAAGGTATCATGGCCTGCAACCAGTTTTGATGACATGATCCTTTTGCGCGCCGATGGCACACCAACTTATATGCATGCAGTCGTTGTTGACGATCATGATATGGGGGTCACACATATCATTCGGGGGGACGACCATCTGATCAATGCGGGGCGTCAATCGATCATCTATGATGCGATGGGCTGGGACATGCCCGAATTTGCCCATATTCCCCTTATTCACGGTGAAGATGGCAAAAAACTCTCTAAACGCCATGGCGCTACAGGGCTCCATGAATATGCCGCCATGGGGTATATGCCAGAGGCGATGCGCAATTACCTTGCGCGATTGGGCTGGAGCCACGGCAATGACGAATTGTTTTCAACTGAACAGGCTATTGAGTGGTTTGGATTTGATGGCATGGGTAAAGCACCTGCGCGTCTAGATTTCAAAAAACTCGAAAATGTTTCCGCACATCACATCAAATCCGCGTCAGATGAGACGCTGTTTGAAGATTTTAACAATTACGTCGCGGAAGCAGGTTTACCTTGGGATGAGGAAAAGGAGAGGCAAATTCGCCTTGCTTTACCAATTTTGCGTGAGAAATCGCGAAATCTAGCGGATATTTATGCAAAAGCGGGATTTATTCTTACAAATCGGCCCATAAATTTCGACGAAAAGTCTGTTGAAATCCTCAACACGGTATCCATTGGTATACTAAAAGAATTGACCCCAAGCCTACCGACTGATACGTGGAGCGCGACTGCATTGATGGATCATGCTAAGGCCTTTGCAGAAGCCCGCGATATCGGTTTAGGGAAAGTTGGAATGCCCCTTCGTGCCGCCCTTTCTGGCTTTTCTGGTAGCCCGTCAGCCTTCGGTATGATGGAAGTCCTCGGACAAAGCGAAAGCCTTGCACGGATCCAAGATGCAATTGAGAAATTTGAATAATCCAAGCCAATCAAAACATGGCGAATGGTTAAATTAGGATAAGACGGAGAGAAAATGAACGAGATTACAGGTAAAGCCACGTTAAAATTTGCTGACAAGGAATTGGAATTGCCAATGTATACCCCATCAGCTGGCCCAGATGTAATCGACATCTCCAAGCTCTATGGTCAAGGAGGGGTGTTTACCTATGACCCCGGGTTTACGTCCACTGCTTCTTGTGATTCCACCATCACCTTTATCGATGGTGGCAAAGGCGAGCTTTTGTATCGTGGCTACCCCATTGATCAACTCGCTGAAAAATCTAGCTATCTAGAGGTCTGTTATCTTCTGCTTTACGGCGAATTGCCGACCAAAACGGAACTAGCGGATTTTGAAAGCATGGTCAGCAATCACACCATGCTTCATGACCAGATGAACAACCTCTTTCGGGGTTTTCGCCGCGACGCCCACCCCATGGCGATTATGTGCGGTGTTGTTGGCGCACTATCTGCTTTCTACCACGATAGCACCGACATTTCTGACCCAGAACAGCGTGAAGTTGCGACAATCCGTATGATCGCAAAGATACCAACCATTGCCGCTTGGGCGTTCAAATATTCTTCCGGGCAACCTTTCGTTTATCCCAGAAACGAATTGGATTACGCCTCAAACTTCTTGCGCATGTGTTTCGCCGTCCCGTCCGAGGATTATGAAGTCAATCCGATCCTCTCCAAAGCCATGGATCGCATCTTTACCCTTCATGCTGATCATGAACAAAATGCGTCGACCTCTACTGTGCGTTTGGCGGGTTCATCGGGTGCGAATCCTTTTGCATGTATTGCGGCTGGCATCGCTTGCCTTTGGGGTCCTGCTCATGGTGGCGCGAATGAGGCTTGCCTGAATATGCTTCGCGAGATTGGAACCGTTGATCGCATCCCGGAATATATTGACCGAGCCAAGGACAAATCTGATCCGTTCCGTTTGATGGGCTTTGGCCACCGTGTTTACAAAAACTTCGATCCCCGTGCCAAAGTGATGAAAGAAAGCGCGGATGAGGTGCTTGATCTTTTGGGCATTGAGAATAACGAGACGTTGAAAATTGCCAAAGAGCTTGAAAAAATTGCCCTTGAGGATCCGTATTTCGTTGAGAAGAAATTGTATCCGAATGTCGATTTCTACTCTGGAATCATCTTGGATGCGATGGGCTTCCCAACTTCCATGTTCACGCCGATCTTTGCACTTTCACGGACAGTTGGTTGGATTACCCAGTGGAAAGAAATGATTGCCGATCCTAAATTGAAGATTGGTCGTCCGCGTCAGCTTTACATGGGCGCGACCACGCGCGATTACGTGGACGTGGACAAGCGATAAGCTCGCCTAATCCTCTTTCAAAAGCGCGCTCAGGCGCGCTTTTTCTTTTGCGCTAAGCCCTTCA
>CAZRFT010000348.1:0-2640 GCA_964599255.1 uncultured Neptunicoccus sp.
CTTTCCCTGTTGATGCATCGGCACGGACAGATTTGGAACATATGGGTGGATTGATCGTGAAAGAAGGCAAAGACCAATACCTTCTCTTGTCGGCAAGTTCATCTGCGCATAGCTTTCTTCATGCGATAGAGGTTTCTCTTAAACATGTGAGTTGAGGATGAAAAAAGGCGAGAAAAAAAGCCGATTTGCAAGCCAATGGCATTACCGCCCTGATGTGCCTATCGCCACCTCGCCTCTTTTCCGTCTGCCTTTAAGTCCTTTTCAAATCGTTAAATGGTTTGCGGCCCGTTGGTTTGTCATTGGCGAAAACCTACTGCTCGTCGGACTGGCCGTCCTAATCTGGCATTTTGCGCATCCAATCCTTGAAACAACCAAAACTCTGGCTTGGGATTGGATCCTCTTTATCTTTTTGCGAAACGCTTTTCTGATCACCGTGGTGGCCGGTGGGTTGCACTATTTCCTTCACAGACGCAAAATTCAAAAAGATGCACTTAAGTTCGATCCCCGTCCGCTAGATGCCAAGGGGGGTGGGTTTACCTTTGGCTCGCAATTGCGGGACAACATATTTTGGACACTAACGAGCGGCGTGTTTTTCTGGTCTGCATTTGAGGTGATAATGTTTTGGGGGATGTCGAATGGCTATATTCCCGTATTATGGTGGCCTGAACACCCGATCTTAAACACAATCCTAATTCTTTTGACGCCAATGTGGATCTCTTTCCACTTTTATTGGATTCATCGGTTCTTACATTGGCCACCGCTTTATCGGATTGCTCACAATCTGCATCATCGTAACAACAATATCGGGCCATGGTCTGGGCTGTCGATGCACCCAATCGAGCATTTTCTATTCTTTAGCTCTGTTCTGTTGCATTGGATCATCGCTGCACACCCGGTCGTGATCCTGTTTCACCTTCAGCACCAAGCGTTAACCGCGGCCACTAGCCACGCTGGTTTTGATGCGCTTTTGATGAAAGATAAACGTGCGCTTGAGTTAGGTAATTTCCACCATCAAATGCACCATCGTTACTTTGAATGTAACTATGGAAGCCTAGAAGTCCCGTGGGATAAATATTTCGGTTCCTATCATGACGGCACGGAGGCATCGCATCAGGCTTTTCTAGAAAAACGCAAAGCGATGATGGAAAAAGCGCGGTCCGCTACCTAGCGTTTATCGTAGTAAAGACCGACGACATGCTCGGCCTCTGCAAAGAATAGCCAGCGTAGGACGATCACACCTGCGACATGAGATAACACAACAAAGATGGCCATGGCATGGCTTACAGAAATCCACAGCAGAAATGCGGGTAGGATAAACGCCAGCACAAACCCAATGGCACGTAGTTTCATGGCGTGCTTTCGGCCAACTACATGCACCATCTCTTTTAACAGATAGTTGGTGCCGGTATGCGGACCTTCGAATTGGCGCACTGAACCAATGCGCCCAAGGCCTGTTGCCGTTTCAATCGTAGAACCCCGTTCGCTAAACTGCTTGTCGCCCATAGCCCAAGCAAGGATTTGAGCGATGGCGGATACAACAAAACCGATCACGGCTATTTTAATCTGCCCTGTCATTAACGCTCCCCCCGCAATTGAAAAGCTCAATAGCAAAAGGGGTGTATTCCAATGATTCCAACGCGGGACAGTGGTCAATTGCGCATAGATCATGGAAGTCGTGAATACAGTTAAAATACAGAGGACAGCTGCCAACGAACCAAGGGGTGCCCAATCAACCTCTAGGAAGATCCGACCAATTGCGTAAATTCCCATCGTTGAAAGCGCGATCACAGATGCAACACCCTCTCTCGACAGCCAGCTAGTTCGCCACTGACTAAAGGCTTTGATGGCGTTTTTGGGATTGCCGAGGTGAAAGGTCGAAGCGACCAACCCGCCTACCGCCATAGCATATGCGATGGCAAAAAAGATGAATGAAGTTAGGCCGTAAACATCAGGAAAGCCGAGGCCAAGGAAAGCCAACATGCCAAAGCCAAGACCAGAAAATACGGTGAATATAATTACGGATGGTGCGGGATGCATTAAACCTTCTCCAACACTTTATCGAGCCAATTGAGAAAGCCCGTTGGGGTTTCAGAAACTGGTTCCAACAATGGCGCAAGCAAATCGATTTCGCGCGCCTGATCTTTGGGACGGGGTGGCAGGTATTTATTCACAGGTTTTGTGCCCAGTTCAGGCATCAAATCCATCCCACCACGATCCTCAACTAATTTTGACACATCAGAATCTGGATCGCCCAAATCACCAAAGTGGCGCGCGCCTGCTGGGCACGTGCGAACGCAAGCCGGTTGGCGATCTTCCTCCGGCAGATTTTCGTTATAGATCCGATCGACGCACAAGGTGCATTTCTTCATGATACCCGCGACTTGATCTAGCTCACGTGCACCATAGGGGCACGCCCAAGCGCAAAGACCGCAACCAATGCAATCATCCTCATTGACCAATACAATTCCATCTTCAGCGCGCTTATAGCTTGCCCCTGTCGGGCAAACGGTCACACAAGGTGCATCCTCGCAGTGTAAACAGCTTTTTGGGAAGTGGATGGTTTGAGCGTTGCCGCCATCTTCGGGCGACACTTCATAAGCGTGAACACGGTTTAGAAAAGTTCCCGATGGATTTGCACCG
>CAZRFT010000349.1:0-2862 GCA_964599255.1 uncultured Neptunicoccus sp.
GGTTTGATGATCTTAAGCTCTAGCCCTGTGCGTTTCTTGGCTAAATGAACAAAATCTTGTCCATTTCGCGCCAAACGGCAGGCAGCCGTTGCGACAAGCGTGGTGTGCTTAACATTTTGACGTTTCAATTTTGATGCACACACAGACAGGGCTGAGATTGTGCGTTCTTGTGCGGCACGGTTTAAACGTCCCGATTTGTCCAACCCGCGCCCTAAATAGACCGTTTTTGAAAAAGCATCGACGACCTTGAAATCTCGCCCTTGCGGTTGGGCAATCAACATCCGGCAGGAATTCGTACCTAGATCCAACGCGCCAAATAGCGGCGGCTCAACTGCTTCTGAACCTAAGCTGTTTTCAGATTTTGGACGTGGATCACTAAAACTCATGAAGGAAGTTTAACAACGCTTTTAAATTCCTCGCAATCCCTTATGTAAATCAAATCTCTAAGGCGATTTTCGACACGGGAGGTCGTTTTCAAATGCGTAGGAATCAGCGATTCAGCGTTCAACCAGCTAACTTTAATGATGGGTTTTCAAAATGGCAGATTTGGTAGTTGTTTACTGGCGTGATATTCCCGCCCAGGTCATTGTTGGCAAAGGCCGTCGTGCCGCCAAAGTTCAATTAGCCGAGCGTTTTGAACAAGCGATTGATCGTTGCGCGATGAAAGTTGGTGCGCGCGATACTGATGCCTATCTTGCTGAATGGCGAAAATCCGATCCAGTCTCCGTCGATGGTGACGATCAAGAAGTCGCAAAAAGCGAAGCCGCGCGATTGGAAGCGGAATACGATACTGACAAGATTAAAGAGCTGATTGCCAATGAAGGCTGGCTCTCTGCAAACTCATAAATTCAGAGGTGACAAAATGAGCGTACTTGCCTTTGCAAAGAAAGAAGAAGCCATGCCGACAAGCCCGCATATGGAAAGCTTCCTAAAAGATTTCTCAATCGAGGTTATGCCGCGTACGGCAGAAAAAATCGAAGATTTCCGCGCGATTCTGCCGCAAGGCACGCGCGTTTACATCGCCCATATCGAAGGTACACCAATCGAAGATATGGTCGCCACGGCGAAACGCCTGTCAGCGGATGGGTTCAACGTGATGCCTCATTTCCCTGCGCGTATCATCAAAGATGAGGCCACATTGGGCGATTGGATTGCGCGCTATCAGGGGGAAGCAGATATCAAACAAGCGCTTCTTCTCGCAGGTGGCGTCGACAAGCCGCATGGAGACTACGAAGATTCGATGCAGCTTCTTTCCACAGGTCTTTTTGACAAAGCTGGTTTCACGCATCTTCATGTGGCAGGCCATCCAGAAGGCAACAAAGATATCGATCCCGATGGATCAACCAAAAATGTCGATGCCGCACTTAATTGGAAACAAGAGTTTTCAAAGCGCACAGATGCAAGCATGGCGCTTGCCACTCAATTCTGTTTTGAATCAGCACCCGTTATCGAATGGGCAAATGGTTTGGCAGAGGGTGGTTTTGATCTGCCAATCCATATTGGCGTTGCGGGACCTGCGAAGCTACAGACTATGATCAAATTCGCCATTGCCTGTGGTGTGGGTGCTTCCCTCCGTGTTCTTCAAAAACGCGCGAAAGATGTAACTAAACTTCTTCTTCCGTTTAACCCTGATCAATTTCTCTCAGAATTGGCAGATTACAAAGCGGCAAATCCAGATTTTCTCATAACAAATGTGCATTTCTTTCCATTGGGCGGGATTGCAACAAATGCTAACTGGATCATCGAAAATGGCGGCGACAGCGCCGTTCCAGCTAACCAGAACTAAAGGCCCGAGCATATGACCCGTACCGTTGTCGAATCTAAGACAAAAACCGCCATTATTGGCTTTGACCAACCTTTCTGTGTGATTGGTGAGCGTATCAACCCAACGGGGCGTAAAATCCTGAACGCTGAGCTTGAGGCAGGTGATTTCTCGCGTGTAGAAGCCGACGCGCTTGCGCAAACAGCCGCTGGCGCGACTGTTTTGGACATCAACTCTGGCGCTGTGTTTTCGAACAAAATGGCTGAAGACCCACGATACGCCGATAATAACTTCGTTGAGCCAACGTTGATGAAACAGCTTGTTGAAGTTGTGCAAAACGTTTGTGACACACCCCTTTGTATCGACAGCTCTGTTCCTGGTGCCTTGGAAAACGGGTTGGAAGCGGCAGAAGGTCGTCCGCTTTTGAACTCTGTTACGGGCGAAGAAGAACGGCTAGAGAGCATTCTTCCCCTAGTGAAAAAATACAATGTGCCCGTTGTCGCAATTTCAAATGACGACACGGGCATATCTGAAGACCCTGATGTGCGTTTTGCTGTTGCCAAGAAAATTGTGGAACGTGCAGCTGATCACGGCATCCCAGCGCATGACATCGTGGTTGATCCATTGGTGATGCCTGTAGGTGCGATGGGAACGGCTGGCTTGCAAGTTTTTACGCTTGTCAGACGCCTTCGTGAAGAATTGGGTGTGAATACAACTTGTGGCGCCTCAAACATTTCCTTTGGCCTGCCGAACCGCCACGGCATCAACAACGCATTTTTGCCGATGGCCATGACGGCGGGTATGACATCGGCAATTATGAACCCTGTCGCCCTTCCCTCTGGCCCTAAAAAGATCGCGGAAAAACGCGCTGAAGTAGAAGCCGCTGGTGTTGTCCTTCCTGCTGACATGGATGATGAGGCGTTTTGCCAAATGTTCGGCATTGGATCGACCAAGCCTCGCGCCGGTAAAGAAATGGAAGCTATTCGAGCTGCAAATTTCTTGACCAACAACGATGAAGGCGGCGCAGAGTGGATCAAGTTTAACCAACCGGCAGCTGGCGCTGCAGGAGGCGAAGGTGCCCGCGGTCGTCGTGGTGGTGG
>CAZRFT010000350.1:0-13922 GCA_964599255.1 uncultured Neptunicoccus sp.
GAAAATGCGCCTCAGCGACAGCGACACCGTTTCGATTTTCATAAAAATGGGCGGCAAGCAAAATTACCGCTTGTCCCAGGTCCGACGGCACATCCGCCCAATCGGCGCCGTAACCAGCCGTAAATGTTATTTCAGCTGAACCTCCCAAAGGAACCGAAGGAAAGATAAAATACGCTTCGATAAGGGGCTGCTGACTATCTGCCCGCAGGACATATCGCTCCGCATCAACGACCGTTGCATTTGCCTGCTTGTCAAAAATGGTTCTTGCCGAAACAGTCGAAATGGGTCTTTTTGGCAAATTCACCCGCGTATCATCGCGCCAATGCGTCAACTGCCAGCTGTAGCCTCGATTTAGCAATACAACACCCGTTCGCGCTTCGATCGCAGAAATCGCAGCCCGCAACAGCACCTCTAACAGACCATCCTGCAGATCATCCTCTACGAAACCGGTTCCCAATCGAAGATGCTCTTTAAGCGTGTGGAACGGTAAAACAGCGGACGATAAGCTCGTCGTTTCTGTTAAAATCATCTTAAACTCCTTTTGGAACTATGGGCACCCTTTGCACCGGCCGAGGGACGGGGGGAGCAAACGGGTGCAAAGGGAAACCCATGCCTCAAACCCTAAGGTTCAAGGGGTATAGTCAGGCGGTTACCCACCTGGCTATCTCGTCAAATTAAGAAATTCCGAATTTAAGAACTTTGATTGCGGCAAAGTCACTCACATCACCGCCGACGCGCTTCGTTGCATAGAACAATACATTTGGCTTTGCGCTGAATGGATCGCGCAAGATGCGCAAATCGGGGCGTTCTGCCACGGTGTAACCGGCACCGAAATCACCGAAGGCGATAGCTAATGCATCGCTTGCAATGTCCGGCATGTCTTCAGCGATCAAAACTGGATAACCCATCAAACGCGCAGGCTCGCCAGCTGCCAGTCCATCTGACCAAAGGAAACGACCATCTGCGTCCTTCATTTTCCGAACAGCCCCGGCTGTTTTTGAATTCATCACGAAGGATGCATTCGCACGGTAACGAGCGCCTAGAGCATAGACTAGATCAACAATGGCATCCGCTGGATTTACGCCATCGAAATCACCATCAGTGCCAGTAAGAACATGGCCCAATTCGCCCCAATTTTCTGATCCGTTATCAACAGTTGTATAAGTCAGGAACCCTTTGGGTTTGTCTATACCATCACCTGAAATGAACGCTTCACCTTCGGCTCGGGCAAATTTATCTGCAATGCGACCCGCAAGCCATCCCTCAACATCAAATGCTGAATCGTCTAACAAACGCTGAGAAGCTTTTGGAAGCGCTGACAGCTCATGAAGAGGGATAGAGATACGCTCAATAACCGGCGTACCTGTTTCAGTCGTTGGGTCTGTTTCTGTAGCCCAACCGGCACCCGCTTCCGCTGTGTCGATCAATACATCATAAGCTGTCGCTTCAACAGCAACAACATTGGCAATCGCGCGAATAGACGAGGTCGACTTCAATACAGATGCAATTTGATTAGCTGTCTGTGGATCTACCAAATAGCCTCCATCTGCAGCGATTGATATAGAAAGTGCTTTTTCTTCCACTTCCAGGGAACGCATGGCGTCATCGTCGCCTGAGCGAAGATATGCTGCAAATGCTTTTTGATGTGGCGCTTCAACTTCAGCGGCCTGGGAAAGAATGGGGCGATTAGCCGAATGTTTCTTTTCTAACATATTTAATCTGTCTTCCTGTGTTTTAAAGCGGCCCTTTAGGTCCGCGTTGAGTTTTGAAAAGTCTTCAATCAATCCAGCAAGCTCGGAATTGGCAGCGCCTGTTTTTGGAGCCGAGATCGCCTTCTGCTCTTTAGTGGTCATAAAATTTTCCTCTAAAAATATTGCTGTGGCATCAGCCCAGCAGTTCACGTCTGGCCTCTGCAATTACATCTGCCAGTTCCGACACAAGTCGGCCATCTTCATCAGCCGTTACTCGCGCCTCAGGAAGCATTGGAAATGTGACCAATGAAACTTCCCAAAGTTCAACTTGTTTTAAATCCCGCCCGCCTTGTCTATTTTTGCTAGATTTCAAGGTCCTGTATCCGATCGACAAACCATCCACCGCACCAGCTTCCAATAGTGCCAGCGCCTCTTGGCCCGCCTGAATTTCTTTCAAAATCCGACCTTCGACAAAAAGGCCCTTTTTATCCTCCCTGACGACATCCCAAACGCCTATTGGTTGAGTTGGATCATGCTGCCACAGCATTTTAATTGACCCATGGATAGGTTTTTTTGATTCAAGCGAGGCGGTGTAGGCGCCAGGGCACACAATATCCCCCGATTGATCCGGCACACCAAAGAGGCTCGCATAGCCTTTAATTTTACAGGCATCCAAATTTTCATCCGATTCCAGCTCTTGAAATTTCACTTCAAGTTCGGAAGGTAATCCATTGTAATACATAAATAATCCTATCTACGCCCAAAGGCGCATTACTTTAAAAACCGCTCTTAAATGATTGTTTTTAAACAGAATTCGCAAATGCGATGATCGAACTCGCAGTTCGGGACAACACCACGGCAACAATCCCATAAACCATAATCCAAAGACGCTTATCGACCCGATCGATATTCTCTTCGATCTTTTCCAAGCGCTGCTCTAATGCATCCCACCGCTGGTTAAACATTTTCTCATTGGCATCAATCCGCGCTCGATTTGCGTCAAACGGCTCATAGAGGAAACGAGATCCGCCCTCTCTTTCATTTGCCATCACACATCACGTTTCTTGGACAATCCCAACATCTCTCTTTTTTCATCATCAGAGAGGAAATCGGCGTCTTTCACACGCGACCACAGCGCATCGCGCTCTGTTGCGAGGGCCGGAAGGTGGTCTAGGTCTGCTTTGATGACAATTGGCTCTTCACCATAGCCCGACAGCCAATTTGACAAGGAATTATGTAGCTTAGCGCAAAGCGGCAAGACTGTCTGACGATAGAACGCGCGATTGGCCTCTGCATAATTGGCGTATGTGTTGTCGCCTGGCAGTCCCAAAAGCAAGGGTGGAATACCAAATGCAAGCGCAACTTCTCGTACTGCTGTTTCTTTCGTTTTTTGAAATTCCATATCGCTTGGGGAAAAGCCCATTTGCTTCCATTCCAAACCGCCCTCTAACAACATGGGGCGACCAGCATTTCTTGCCCCTTGGTGGTTAAGTTCGATTTCTTCAACAAGTCGCGAATATTGATCCTGTCCCAACGCGCCCATACCGTCAGCTCCTTTGTAGATAATGGCACCTGACGGACGCGCCGCGTTGTCCAGCAGCGCCTTCGACCATCGTGAAGCCGAGGAATGAACGTCCAAAGCACCAGCAGCCGCTTCCAATGGAGACAGCCCATAATGGTCATCACTGGGATGAAAAGATTTTACATGAAGAATGGGTTGCACATCCCCCGTCATGTCAAACCGATGTTTTCGCCCGCCAACAGCGTATTCATAGGCAATTGGCCAGCCATCCGCACCCGGGACAACGCGCATTCGATCTGATCGCAACACGTAAAGCTCTTGCGGCGCCTCCTCACCAAGTGCCGCTGCCTCAACAAACCCGTCGCCCGATAGCAAAAGCTGACCAACAAGCTCTTCAAGGAAATCTACATATCCCTGCCCGGCATTGGGGCGTTTTAGTAAGTTCAAAACTGGATGCTTGTCATAGGCTTCGTGTTCGATCGTCAATTGATAGGGTACAGCCCCGACCGCTTCTGCAATCATTTTCACACAGCGAAAACCGATGGGATTATTTACAAATCCATTTCGCGTCAGGCTCGCTGCATCACGCGGGGTCCAGGCCGGACGCCCTGCCCCATGAAATGCCAGCACAGGCGCCGCTGCGGATGCTTTCTCTTCTGTATCCACCTGCGCTTTTGAAAATAGTTGAAACACCACGTATTTCCTCCTTAAAGAACGCGAAACCGCGGCCGTCTATAGTCACGGATCGGTTCGACTAAAATTTCTGTAAGCGCCCAAACCAGCGCGTCTAATCTATCGGGACTACCGCTTCCCTTAAAACCAACAACGGACATCTGAAGCATCTGCTCTTCCAGCGCATCAAACTGCCCCACATGTTTCACCCGCCCTTGTTCATAAAGTGCGGAAATCGGCTCTGCACGGCCACCCTTCCCTTTGCTGGCACGAAGCGACTTCACAGGCGCAAGCAAAGAGGCCTGTCTTAACACGGATTCAACCATCTCTCCGCCCTGGTTTACTTCTGCAACAATCAGATCCGCTTCATATCGCTCATAAGCCATAATGACCTGCTGCGCCCAAAGGTGGGGGCGCGCCTGACCAATCGATAAATCTTCCAATACATAGGCCCGCCAATCCTCTGGCGGCCCTTGATAGGTTGCGCCTACGACAATCACACCACATTCATCCGCCTTAGCAGATGAAGAAGCCGGCGGATCCACTGCGATCACAATTCGATCCAACGTTGGTGCTGCCTCAACCATCGCACGGTCCAAGTCTTCATAAGACCAAAGCGCCCCTTCAATCTCAAGTAACATCAAGCCTTCAAGCTCTTCGCGGCCTCTGCGGGTGCCCAAATAATCACGCTCCACACGTGTCAAAAACCGCTCCGATAGGTTTTGCGCATTTGACCAGGTTGACCCATGCGATACCGCCGTTGTTGGATCCTCCAAAAGACGCTTTAGGATCGGGCTTGTTCTAGGCGTCGTTGTCAGCACCGCACGGGGATGCTCGCCCAAGCGCAGGGCGAACTGAAGCATATCCCAAGCCTCTTCTGCCTTGTCCCATTTCGCAAACTCATCAAGCCATGCTGCGTCAAACTGCGGCCCCCGGAAACTTTCTGGATTTGCTGCAGACAGCGCGAACGCTTCCGCCCCGTTTTCCCATTCCAGACACTTTCGTGTCGCGTTCCAGTGCGGCCGACGATCGGGTGGCGAACAGGCCAAAATTCCACTTTCGCCAAACACCATCACTTCGCGGACTTGATCCAGCGTCGCCCCGACAAGTGCCACACGCCGTGCCTTCCCAATATCAACAGGTGACGCACCCTCAACCTGAGCACGCACCCATTCTGAACCCGCCCGCGATTTTTTCCGCACCACGACCGCCTAGGATAACCCAGGCATTCCAATCCCCTTCAGGTTCCACTTGATGTGGCAGGGACCATAGATCAAAGAAATAGGGTGCCGCGGCCAGCGCGTTTTCACTAAAGCTACGAAGCCTTGGGCGCAGTATTTGCGCGTGCTGCACCGCGAGTGAGTCGCTCGATAATTTCGCGCTTTGCAGCATCGAGGTCCAAGACACCTGCGGCAGGCTGGTGTTTTCTATGTTGCGCGTCAAGTTTGTACCCGATCTCAAATAATTTATAGGCGACCTTCTCTAGGCGCATGGTTATGGTCTCGAGCTCTTTTGCTGTCTCGCTTTTGGGCGTATCGCCCTTTTCCATGCGCGCAATCGCTGACAAAAGTTTGTCTTCGCAGCGTTGTAGATATTCAGACGCCCGTTCATATTGCGCCTGAAGATCAAGCGCATCATCAATTGGTTTGGTCATAATTTTCTCGTGAATGCTCGGGGAAATAGAAAAGCAGCAAAGTGACCTTTGCTGCTGACCCAGTTTTCCCATCTTGTCCAAAGGTGTACCCGAAAGCGTTCGCTAAGTCAAGAAAATTCGTTTATTATCAACGCACTATGCGTTTACCGATTATTAGGGATTACCCTACAATTTTGATTTTATTGGCTTTCTTGACTTTCATTGGCGGCCGCTGCTTCCGCAGCTTTTTTCCGTTCAGCTTCAATTTCGCGCCACTTACGGACATTGGCATTATGCTCTGCAAGTGTTTTTGCAAAGACATGCCCGCCGGTTCCGTCCGCAACGAAGAACAAAAATTCTGTTTCTGCTGGATTCAGCGCCGCCAAAATCGATGCCTCACCCGGATTTGCAATCGGCGTTGGCGGCAATCCTTCAATGACATAGGTGTTATAGGGCGTCTCTTTTAACAATTCTGACCGGCGAAGCCCGCGACCAAGTACGGATTTGCCTTCCGTGATCCCATAAATCACTGTCGGGTCTGTTTGCAATTTCATCCCCTTACGCAATCGGTTGATGAAAACCGACGACACAACTTCTCGCTCAGAGGAAACACCTGTCTCTTTCTCGATGATTGAAGCAAGGATCAGCGCCTCTTCTTTTGATGCCAATGGAAGATCAGGCGCGCGCGCTGCCCAAGCATCATCCAAAATTCGCACCTGTGCGGCGGCCATTTTTTCAAGGATCTCGGCGCGCGTATCACCTTCAACATAGGCATAGGTGTTTGGGGCAAGCGATCCCTCTACAGGTAGCGTTTCAAGCTCCCCTTCCAACGCCTCAATAGCATTCAGGCGTTCTACAATTTGAAAGCTGGTAAAGCCCTCGGGAAAAGTCACCTGCTCGCTGACTGAGCGGCCAGAGGTAATCAATTCTAACACCTCATCCATCGACGCACCTGCAGGCACCGCATAGCGACCAAATTTCAAATCGCGATCTCGACCCGCATATCGCGCTGCAACACGGAAAAGCGTTGCGTCCGAAATAATCGAGGCCTCTTCAAGACGATCAGCAACGGTTCGGAACCGCGCGCCCTTTTCAACCTCGAACTGAGCGTCCTCTACCAAGGGACCATTGGCTGTATATTGGTTCTTTGCGTAAAGCACATAGCCCGCAAATGCGATCATTCCTAAAACAAGAAAATTAAGAAAGCTCGATGCAACCCATTTGGCAAACATTGATTATACCTTCCCAAACAGGACAGAGGCATTGGTGCCGCCAAACCCAAATGAATTGGACAGCGCAACATTAATCTCGCGCTCGACCTTTTTATGGGGTGCCAAATCAATGGTGTGATCGACAGGATCATCCAAATTGATCGTTGGCGGCGCCACCTGATCTCGAATGGCAAGAATGGAAAAGATCGCCTCAATCGCACCTGCCGCACCCAATAGATGCCCCGTGGCTGACTTGGTCGATGACATAGTTGCACCAGACGCCTTACCTCCCAGCAAACGCTCCACAGCGCCTAATTCAATCGTATCCGCCATGGTCGAGGTGCCATGGGCGTTGATGTAATCGATTGCATCTGGCTCTAGCCCGGCATTTCGTAGGGCTGCTTTCATGGATCGATAGCCCCCATCGCCGTCTTCCGCAGGCGCTGTGATGTGATAGGCATCGCCTGACAAGCCATACCCCAAAACTTCGGCATAGATTTTTGCACCCCGCTCCATCGCGTGTTCGTAGGATTCCAGAACAACAACGCCCGCACCTTCACCCATAACAAACCCATCGCGGTCTTTGTCATAAGGGCGCGATGCCTTGGTTGGATCGTCTCGACGCTTTGTCGACAAAGCTTTACAAGCGTTAAAGCCAGCAACCCCAATTTCACAGATCGGGTTTTCGGCACCGCCCGCAAGCATTACATCAGCATCGCCATATTGGATCAAGCGCGCCGCATCGCCGATGGCATGCGCACCTGTAGAACAGGCCGTCACAACAGCATGGTTGGGGCCCTTAAAGCCATGTCGGATAGACACCTGCCCGGAAATCAAATTGATCAAACAGCTTGGAATAAAAAACGGGGAAACGCGCCGCGCCCCTTTGTCCCGAAGGGTATAGGCCGTCTCTGCAATCGTTTCCAATCCGCCAACGCCCGATCCGATCATTACACCCGTACGCGCACGGGCTTCTTCATCAGCAGGCACATAACCGCTGTCTTTGACTGCCATATCAGCTGCTGCCATACCGAACAGGATGAAATCATCGACCTTACGCACCTCTTTGGGTTCCATCCAGTCATCGGGATTGAAACTTCCGTTGGACCCGTCCCCTCTGGGGACTTCACATGCATAATTCGTTGTTAGGTGATCTGCATCGAACTGCTCGATTGTGCGGGCCGCACTCGCGCCGCTAAGCAGTCTTTTCCAGCTTTCTTCCACACCTGTTGCCATTGGCGATACCATGCCAAGGCCAGTTACAACCACGCGTTTCATAGACGTTACCTGTGTTTTTTAACTCTTTTTACGCCATGCGCAGGGTTGGGGCAAGCAAACCTGTAAACCCAGCGCATTCTTGGGCAAGCAATTGTGCAAAGAAAAACGGCGCCCCGAAGGACGCCGCCATCTATTCTTTAGATCAATTCAGCTTATGCTGCATCCGTGATGAATTTCACCGCGTCGCCGAAAGTCTGAATTGTCTCTGCCGCATCATCAGGAATTTCGATGCCGAATTCTTCTTCGAAGGCCATGACGAGTTCAACCGTGTCCAAGCTGTCTGCGCCTAGATCATCGATGAAAGATGCGCCCTCGGACACTTTGTCCTCGTCAACGCTTAGGTGCTCAACAACAATTTTCTTTACGCGGTCTGCGATATCGCTCATGTGATTTCCTTTCTTAAAGGCGTTACGCCTATTTCAGGTCCTGCCTCATTTAGGCAAATAACAGCAGGGATATCAGCACCCCAGCCTCATAATGCGGGGCGCTATAGCACAACCATAAGGGATAGCAATTATTTTTCCTATTTTTTTATAAGTCTTTGAAAATGCGCGGTAATCCGCCCTAGATCATCGCCATACCGCCGTTTACATGCAGGGTTTGACCCGTGATATAGCTTGATTCCTCGCTTGCCAAAAACGCAACCGTACCAGCAATTTCAGATGGCATGCCCATCCGTCCTTGCGGGATCGCACCCAACATTCCTTCTTTCACCTGATCCGGCAGTTCCGCTGTCATCGCCGTTTCAATAAATCCAGGGGCGACACAATTCGCTGTGATCCCCCGGCTTGCAATTTCTTGGGCATAGGATTTTGTCATCCCGATCATACCCGCTTTGGACGCGGCGTAGTTCACTTGGCCCGCATTACCCGTCACACCAACAATAGACGTGATATTGATGATCCGCCCCCAGCGCGCTTTCATCATTGGACGCATTACAGATTTCATCAAATGCATCGTGGCGGTCAGGTTGATATCAAGAACCTGTTGCCATTCTTCATCTGACATCCGCATAAAAATATTGTCGCGCGTAATACCTGCGTTATTCACCAGAATATCCAGACCACCCATCGCCTCGCTCGCAGCTCCCGCCAATGCCTTTACTGCGTCCAAATCAGAAAGGTTACACGGCGTGACATGCGCACGATCACCCAAATCCGATTTCAAAGCCTCTAGTGGATCTACGCGCGTTCCAGAAAGAGCCACCTCTGCCCCTTGAGCATGTAGCGCTTTTGCGATTTCGGCGCCAATCCCGCCTGAAGCCCCTGTCACAAGTGCTTTTTTACCAGTTAAATCAAACATTCTTATTCCTCTTTCAACGCAGCCAAATCTGCCGAAGTTCCGACATTGGCAACTTCCATTTCTTTGTGGATACGACGGATCATTCCTGACAGCGCTTTGCCTGCGCCGATTTCAATGGTTTTGGTCACACCCTGATCCACCATAAAACGCACAGATTCTTCCCAACGGACAGAGCCGGTGACCTGTTCAATCAAGGCCGCTCTGATTTCTTCAGGTTCAGAAATCGCCGATGCTTTCACATTGGCAACAACCGGCACTGTAGGTTTGTTGATTTCCACCTCGCTTAAGGCCTCTGCCATACGATCAGCGGCAGGTTGCATCAATGTGCAGTGGAACGGAGCCGATACAGGCAACATCAAAGCCCGCTTTGCGCCTTTTTCTTTTGCCGCCCCTGCCGCGCGTTCGACGGCCTCTTTATGGCCAGAGATTACAATTTGGCTTGGATCGTTGATATTTGCAGCCTGACAACATTGATCTTTCGCTGCCGCTTCGCAAATTTCTTGAACGGTCGGCAAATCTAGTCCCAAAATAGCCGCCATCGCGCCGACACCAACCGGCACCGCATCCTGCATCGCTTTACCCCGGATGCGAAGAAGACGGGCTGTGTCCGCCACGCTCAAACTTCCTGCCGCACACAGCGCGGAATATTCACCAAGCGAATGCCCAGCAACGAAGCTGACCCCATCAAATCCAAGTCCCTCTTCTTCCATGGCGCGAAAAGCGGCCATACTGGTCGCCATTAACGCGGGTTGTGCATTTTCAGTCAGGGTCAGAACCTCTGCATCCCCGTCCCAAATCAATTCCGAAAGTTTTTCACCTAATACATCATCGACTTCGTCGAAAATTGCTTTGGCCGATTTATAGCTATCGGCCAGTTCCCGGCCCATCCCGATACTTTGGGCGCCTTGCCCAGGAAAAACGTAAGCGTGCGACATGAACCCTCCGCAATGACACAACGTCCCGCATTGCTACGCGGCAGTGCGAGGCCTGTCTACAGTGTTTTCTTTATGGAAATAACTTAATTTCTCTAGCTAACGCCAAGTATCAAGGATCGTAGTTTGCGATACCTGAAGCAACAGAAGAAGTTGCCGAAAGCAAGGGCTGGATTAAAGGAAATCCACCAAGTAGCGAAATGCCAACCACCGCAGCGGTCAGCACGACCCAATCTACAGTTACAGCACCGTCTTCGTCCGACTTACGAACTTTTTTAAACTTCAAGGTCCACATCGTTTTCACCCTTCGACTAACCACCTCGCCACAATTGAGCAAATACGGAGCAAAAATGGCACGATTATGACAAATTGGCTTCATTGGCGCCGTATTTAGAGGAAAATACTGGTAATTTTATCGAAATTACGGCCTTTTTGGCTCCAGAAATTCAATCCTAGGTGGAATCATTTATTAACGATTCTTTTCTTGCCAATTCCACTGAAATATGAGACTTCCCGCCCGTTCTGCAAAGTTTAACGCGGACGCCTCTCGTATATGGGTGCAGAACTGGAAACCCATATTTTGAAGCACGCTAGAAAAGGATGATAAACATGGCGCTTTATGAGCATGTTTTTATCGCGCGTCAGGATCTTTCCACCGCGCAAGCCGAAGGTCTGATCGATCATTTCGGCGCTGTCCTGACTGACAATGAAGGTAAAATTGTCGATCAGGAATATTGGGGCCTTAAAACAATGGCCTTCAAAATCAACAAAAACCGCAAAGGCCATTATGGCTTCATCAAATCTGACGCCCCTTCTGGTGCGGTTCAGGAAATGGAACGCCTTATGCGTATCCACGAAGACGTAATGCGTGTCATGACTATCAAGGTTGATGAGCACGAAGAAGGCCCATCGGTGGTTATCCAAGCGAAATCGGCGAAAGAAGAACGTCGCCGTGAACGCGAAGCATCTTAAGGTAAGGATTTAGAACATGGCACAAAAACCATTTTTCCGTCGTCGTAAGTCCTGCCCGTTCTCTGGTGATAATGCACCAAAGATCGACTACAAGGACGTCAAATTGCTTCAGCGCTACATCTCTGAGCGCGGCAAGATCGTTCCATCCCGTATTACGGCAGTTTCAGCAAAGAAACAGCGTGAGCTTGCAAAAGCAATCAAACGCGCACGTTTTCTTGCCCTTCTGCCCTACGCAGTGAAGTAAGGAGACCCATTATGGATGTAATCCTACTCGAACGCGTCGCAAAACTTGGCCAAATGGGCGAAGTTGTGAACGTAAAAAACGGCTACGCACGCAACTTCTTGTTCCCACAAGGAAAAGCATTGCGCGCAACAGACGCCAACAAAGCACAATTTGAAGCGCAAAAGGCACAGCTTGAAGCTCAAAACTTGGAAACCAAGAAAGAAGCTGAAGCGGTTGCCACAAAATTGGATGGTCAGCAATTTATCATCATCCGTTCTGCATCAGATGCAGGCGCGCTTTATGGCTCTGTGACAAATCGTGATGCGGCTGATGCTGCAACAGAAGCGGGCTTCACTGTGGACAAGAAACAAGTCGAATTGACGGCGCCAATCAAAGAGCTTGGCCTGCACGACATCTCTGTTTCCTTGCACCCAGAAGTTGACGTTACAATCCAGCTAAACGTTGCGCGTTCAGAAGAAGAAGCAGAGCTTCAAAAATCTGGCAAGTCGATCCAAGACCTAGCTGCAGAAGCAGATGCAGAAGCTGAATTCGAAATCGCTGAATTGTTCGACGATATCGGTGCAGCGGAGCAAGATGAGCTTGAGGATCGCGCCGCTGATGCGCGCGGCGAAGGCGAAGCAGAAGATGAAGCCGAAGAAGCTGCAGAAGCAGAAGAAGAGGCATCAGAAGACTAAGCTTCCCAAAAGCTTACCAACAAATTCACCGCTCCCATGGTTTTGGGGGCGGTTTTTTTATTCTCTCTCTATTGTGAGATGCCGTTATAAATTTCCTGCTATGCTGTATGCAGGCATAAATTACACGCTCTGCGTAAAGGAGATTTCCATGAACGGTATTTTAAAAACCAGTGCCATCCTTGCCCTACTCGCCACACCTGCATTTTCAGTGGGCTCGGATGACAATGACAAACCCGCCAAAACTGAAACCACGACGGAATGCGAAGAAGGTCAGGTTTGGGATGAAGACAAAGAGGAATGCGTCAGCGCTGAAAATATCGAAGAAAGCAACCTATCTGACGATCAGCTTTATAAAATCGTTCGCGAGCTTGCCTATGACGGTCAATTCTTAACCTCCCTTCGCGTGCTTGACGCCTTCGCCGATCAAAATGATCCTCGGGTCTGGAATTACAAAGGATTTAATACGCGAAATTTGGGCGATACGGATGCTGCTTTTGCTTATTATGAAAAGGCAATCGCGCTGGATCCAGGATATTCACTGGCCCGAAGCTATTATGGTCAGGGGCTTTTGAAATCCGGAAATAAGGCTGGTGCTTACCAACAACTAGCGATGATCGCTGAAAACGGTGATCGCGACAGTTGGGCCTTTAAATCCTTGCAAACTGCCCTCGATAAAGGGCGTGTTGCGAACTATTAAAAGCGACAAAACCTGCAAAAACCGACAGCACCTGTCGGGAATATAGCTGTATGAAAGGCTCCGCCCTCTTATTCTGGGCGGAGTTTTTTATAGGAGAATCAGCGTCATGGATTACGCCGCGTTGAATGATATGAATGAAGTGGTCGAAGCCGACCGCCGGAATGTTTGGCATCACTTGATCCAACATAAACCGTTTGAGGAAACCGACCCCCGGATCATCGTAGAAGGCAAAGGCCTGCGTGTTTGGGATCAGAAAGGTGTTGAGCATATTGACGCTGTTTCTGGCGGTGTTTGGACGGTCAATGTTGGCTATGGCCGCGAGCGGATTGCGGATGCTGTCCGTGATCAGTTGGTGAAAATGAACTATTTCGCCCAAACCGCTGGTTCAGTTCCAGGCTCTATCTTCTCTGAAATGCTTTTGTCGAAAATGCCAGGCCTTTCTCGCGTCTACTACGCGAACTCTGGTTCAGAGGCGAATGAGAAGGTCTTTAAAATGGTGCGCCAGATCGCGCATAAAAATGGCGGTAAGAAGCATAAGATTCTGTATCGTCACCGCGATTATCACGGCACAACAATCGCGACGCTGTCAGCGGGCGGTCAAGAACAGCGCAACGCGCAATATGGCCCGTTCACACCCGGTTTCGTGGAAGTTCCACATTGCTTGGAATATCGCAATCAATTCCCTGAAGCAGAAGATTATGGTGCGGCATGTGTGAAAGCGACCGAAGAGGTTATCCTGCGCGAAGGTGCAGATACGATTGGCCTGCTTTGCCTTGAACCAATCACAGCGGGCGGCGGCGTAATCGTGCCGCCTGCGAATTACTGGGAAGGCATTCAAGCTCTTTGTAAAAAATATGACATCATGCTTCATATCGACGAAGTTGTTTGCGGCATGGGTCGGACGGGCACCTGGTTTGGCTATCAGCATTACGGAATCGAACCTGATTTTGTGACCATGGCCAAAGGTGTTGCCTCTGGCTATGCGGCAATCTCTTGCTGTGTGACCACGGAAGAAGTCTTTGAAAAATTCAAAGATGACGCCTCTGATCCGTTGAACTATTTCCGTGATGTTTCGACTTTTGGTGGCTGTGCGG
>CAZRFT010000351.1:0-8135 GCA_964599255.1 uncultured Neptunicoccus sp.
CGCGCCGACCGATTTGACTTTGCGTGACCGCGACCACGTCAAAGATTGGGCCAAAGAGTTGGGCGGAGAGTTGTTGCCAACGGGAAGTATTCGTTTGGGAAGTGCACCTCAGCTCTCTTCATTAAAAGGCTATAGCGATGGGGCATGGTGGGTCCAAGATGCAGCGGCAGCGATGCCAGCACGTTTGTTGGAGGATTTGACTGGGAAGCGGGTGCTGGATATTTGTGCCGCGCCTGGGGGTAAAACCATGCAACTGGCCGCGGCTGGCGGAGATGTAACAGCCATTGATATATCTGAGCCCCGCATGAAGCGTGTAAAAGATAATCTCAAGCGAACAAATTTAGATGCGACGATCGTCGTCGGCGATGCGTTGAAATTTGAAGCGGATAAATTTGATGCGATCCTGCTTGATGCGCCTTGCTCAGCTAGTGGGACGATACGCCGTCATCCCGATTTGCCCATCCAAAAATCAAACTTGGACCTTGGAGCTCTTTTAGAATTGCAGCGCGAGCTATTGAGGAAGTCAGTGTCGCTTTTAAAACCAGGTGGCGTCTTGGTTTACGCAACCTGTTCGTTATTTCCAGCGGAAGGGGAAGCTCAAGCGGGCTTTGCGACACGAGAATTGTCGCTAAGTGCCAGCGCCGTTGATGCTGAAACGTTTGGATTGGATCCTTCTTGGCAACCCGAACCACATCTGTTGCGGCTTCGTCCCGATTATTGGGCCGAGCGGGGCGGGATGGATGGGTTTTTTATGGCGAAATTTGAAGCGCTGGGATAGCATCGCTTTAATCTTTGATTGGGACGGAAATGTCGGTCGGTTTCGCAAATCGTTGGGCAGCTTGGCGCAGCAAATCAGTGCGCCCTGCGACGAGCTTTACCTCTCAACCAGAGCCGCGCTCAATCGGCATTCCCTCTCGTGGGGCACAAATGAAAATCGGGCAATTTCTGCTCGCTGGTCATTTGGTAGAGGCGCCAGATACATCCATTTGGGATTTGCCGATTCCTTCCGCCCTTTTTGAAATTGAACTTCAGGGGTTTCATTGGCTTGATCACCTAGCCGCAGAAGGAACTTTAGAGGCAAGACAACTCGCTAAATCGTGGTTTTTTGAATGGGTTGAGCGATTTGGAAATGGATCAGGGCCAGGCTGGACCCCGATGCTGACTGGGCGGCGATTGCTTCGAACAATTAACCATTCACCTTTATTGCTAATGGGCGAGGCTAAAGAACGACAGGATGTCTATTTCAAAGCGGCCTCGCAATTTGCACAGTTTTTGGTTCAGAGGGCGGAAAAAGAAAGTCCTGGTCTTCCTAGAATAGAGGCACTGTCTGGCTTGATTCATGCCTCACTATCCTTTGACCGACTTCGCAAGCATCTTGAACCCACGATGATCGCATTGGCCCGCGAGTGTGAAACGGTGGTGGATGAGAAGGGCGAAATCCCATCGCGCAATGCCGAAGATTTGATGAATATTTTCACCGCACTTGCTTGGGTAACACATGTCGTCAGCGAAGCCGGCTTGAAGCCTGAGCGTTCACATATATTGGCGATGGAACGAATGGTTCCGGTTCTACGCGGTTTGAGATTGGGCGATGGTGGCTTAGGCCATTTCCAAGGCTCGGGTCGCGGGATGGAAGGGCGGCTTGATCAGGCATTGATCGATGCGGCTGTTCGCATTCCCGCAGCGGAAGATGGCGGCATGGGCATTCATCGCATTGCTCAGGCGGGCAGCATTTTACTTGTTGATAAAGGGAAGCAGATTACTGGGGGTGCTGCGCATTTTTCCCCCTTTGCTTTTGAGTTCTCCGCAGGCCGTGTCCCATTAATTATGAATTCAGGTCCGGGTGATTTATTCGGCGAAGGTTGGCCTGCAATCACGCGTAGTCCTTTGGCCCATTCGATGAGCACGGTGAACGATGAAACACCGCCGGTGCGACCCGATAAAGACGGGGTTCTGTTGGTCCCAACAATCGAAACGGGTAAGAACGCGGATTATGCGATGTTTGCTGGAAGCCATGGCGCATATGCTACTACCCATGGTTTGAAAACCTATCGCGCATTGGAGCTGTCAGCGGACGGATTGGTTTTGCGTGGCAAGGATGTTGTTGCCGCAGAAACGGATGCTGAAAAGTCTCGTGCCAATAAATGGCAAAAGAAAAAAAAGGCACGGGGCATTCCTTGGGCGCTTCGGTTTCATTTCAATCCTGATCTAAAGGCCGAAATGGGATTAAAAGGGAAGGCGGTTACGCTGACATCCGAAAGCGGCGAAATCTGGGTGCTGACGGTCGAAGGTGGTTCCGTCTCGCTTCAAAAATCGGCCATCATGCAATATGGCAGATTGCGACCTCGTGCGACAAAACAGGCTGTGGTTTCTGCCCGAGTGCACAACTATGAGGGCGTTATCAAATGGACCCTACGTAAAGCCTAAGGCTGGTAATTTAAGGATTGAAAATTGAGCAAAGTTAAAATTTCGCGGGCATTGTTGTCAGTCTCGGATAAAACTGGATTGATAGATTTGGCAAAAGCGCTGAGTGAAAACGGTGTTGAGTTGCTCTCTACTGGCGGAACGGCGAAGGCTATTCGCGAGGCTGGACTAGAGGTGAAAGACGTATCAGAAATCACTGAATTCCCGGAAATGATGGATGGTCGTGTTAAAACGCTTCACCCAAAAGTTCATGGTGGATTGTTGGCGTTGCGAGATAATACGGATCACGTGGCGGCGATGGAGCTACATGGAATTGGCCCCATTGATCTGCTGGTTGTGAACCTCTATCCATTTGAGGCAACGGTTGCCGATGGCGCTGACTATCACACTTGCGTTGAAAATATTGATATTGGTGGGCCGGCGATGATCCGAGCGGCGGCCAAAAATCATAGTTTTGTTGTTACAATTGTTGATCCAGACGACTACTCTGCGCTTTTAGCCCAATTGAATGAAAACGACGGGGCGACTGACCAAGGCTTTCGATCAAAAATGGCACAAAATGCTTACGCGCGAACGGCCAGCTACGATGCCTCGGTTTCAAATTGGATGGCGAAGGTAAATCAAATTGAAGCACGGAGATATCGGGCAGTTGCCGGCGTTTTTGCTCAAGAAATGCGATACGGTGAAAACCCACATCAAAAAGCAAGTTTCTATCTAAGTGATACTGCGCGCCCTGGCGTCGCAACCGCTAAACAACATCAGGGCAAAGAGCTTTCGTATAACAATATAAATGACACGGATGCGGCGTTTGAACTAGTTGCAGAATTTAGCCCGGATGACGGCCCCGCGGTTGCAATTATTAAACACGCGAATCCGTGTGGTGTCGCACGTGGTGACAGTATGATTGAAGCCTATAAGCGCGCCTATGACTGCGATCAAACATCCGCCTTTGGTGGCATTGTTGCGTTAAACACGAAATTAGACGCGGCCACTGCTGCGGAAATTACTCAAATTTTTACAGAGGTAGTGATCGCGCCCGATGCAACTGATGAAGCTAAAGAGATTTTTTCGGCAAAGAAAAATCTACGTCTTTTGACAACCGATGGATTGCCGAATCCCGCAGAGCCCGGACAAACTTGGCGTCAGGTTTCAGGCGGCTATTTGATACAAGATCGGGATTTTGGACAGCTAAGCCCAAGCGATTTCAACGTGGTGACAGATCGAGCGCCCAGCGACCAAGAGTTGGCCGATATGCAATTTGCCTGGTCGGTCGCTAAGCACGTGAAATCAAACGCCATTGTTTATGTTAAGGATCAAGCAACGGTCGGAATTGGCGCGGGACAAATGAGCCGTATCGATTCCACGCGCATTGCTGCAAGAAAATCTGTAGATATGGCAGAGGCATTGGGTTTGGACGCGCCCATGACGCAAGGTTCTGTTGTCGCGTCAGATGCCTTTTTCCCATTCGCCGATGGCTTGCTTGCAGCTGCGGAAGCGGGAGCAACGGCAATTATTCAGCCCGGCGGGTCGATGCGTGATGAAGAGGTTATCTCAGCAGCAAATGAAAAGGGTTTGGCGATGGTGTTTACAGGCATGCGCCATTTCCGTCACTAGGGCAGCTATGCGTCTATTTCTTGCTTCGTTCGTTTTTTTTGCCATTGATCAACTAAGCAAGTGGATCATGCTTGGTCCGCTTGAATTACCGCAGCTGAGATCCATTGAGATCTTGCCGCCGTATCTTGTCTTCAAAATGGCTTGGAATGATGGGATAAATTTTGGCCTGCTTGGCGGCTATTCGGAGTATTCGCGCTGGATTTTGATCGCAATTGCAATTGTGGTCTCTATCTGGATTGCGCTTTGGATGAAGAGATATGTCGGCTGGTTGCCCACTTTATTTGGTGGGATGGTGATCGGAGGAGCGCTCGGCAACGCAATTGATCGGGTGATTTACGGCGCGGTTGTTGATTTTTTAAACATGTCATGTTGCGGTATTTCCAACCCATACGTGTTCAATTTGGCCGATGTCTTTGTATTTGTAGGGATTTTTGGCATCCTCATTTTCTCTGGCAGATTTAAACTAAGACCGTGACCTGCCCATAAAGTTGCGTTAAAAAAGCCCGACAATAAGCTGGGGCGTTAAGATGAACTCTTTTGCAAAAATCGCTTTTTTTGGACTTCTATCCATCGGATTAGCAGCTTGCGATAGCGCGAGAGAGGCGAATATTTCAAAAGAAGGCCCAGATGAATTTCTTGTTCTTCCAACAAAACCCTTGGAAGTGCCTGAAGACTTAGCCAACCTACCCGAGCCGAATGCAAACGGTCAAAATTTGGCGGATCAGCGCCCATTGGAAGATGCCGTGATCGCGCTTGGTGGACGAGGCGAGCGATTGACACCTTCGGGTTCCATACGATCAGACGAACAAGCACTCTTTGCAGCTGTCACACGATTTGGCATTACCTCAAATATTCGCGAAATAACTGCGGAAGAGGACGAGGTTTACCGCCGTCGTAACGGAGAGCGCGTTCTTGAGCGGGTCTTTAATGTAGATTCGTACGTTCGACGCTATAGTCGTCAAACTCTGGATGCCGATTTGGAACTGCTTCGCTTGCGACAACTAGGTGTACGCACACCGACAGCACCCCCTAGCAACTGACGCACTTTACATAACAATTCCGTTTCCCGCCTTGCTTAGTTTGACAACGAAGCTAGGTTGAAGCTCGACTAGAGGCTTCATATGCGAATTATTGTTCTTTCCTTCTTCTTTTTGTTCTTATCCAAGATCTCAGCTTTTGCGCTGGGAGAGATAACAGAGTTTAAACTGGAAAACGGTTTAGAGATCATCGTTATAGAGGATCACCGCGCCCCGATTGTTACCCATATGGTGTATTACCGCGTTGGCTCCGCTGACGAGCCCGCGGGCAAATCAGGGATCGCGCACTATCTTGAACATCTTATGTTTAAGGGTACTGAAAAATTGGGGCCGGGCGAGCTTACAAAAATTGTTGACGCTAACGGAGGCTTCGATAACGCTTTCACCTCTTACGATTACACGGGCTATTTCCAAGTTGTTGCGGCAGACCGTCTTGAGTTGATGATGGAGATGGAAGCAGACCGAATGCAGAATTTGGTGCTGACCGACGAGCTGGTTTTACCAGAGCGCGATGTGATTTTGGAAGAGCGCGCGCAACGCACTGATAGCAACCCCAATGGATTGGCGGGCGAGCATCGCCGATCTTTGATGTTTGTAAATCACCCATACGGGATCCCTGTTGTTGGGTGGCGTCACGAAATGGAGACATTATCCAAAGCTGATGCGCTCGATTTCTATGAAAAATTTTATGCGCCAAATAATGCAATCTTGATCGTTGCGGGCGATGTGATCCCAGATGAGGTTCTCGCACTTGCAAAGCAACACTACGGCCCCGCTGACCCATCTGAAGCAATTAAACCAAGGATGCGCGCGCAGGAGCCCCCCAAAAGAGCGCCAGTATCTACCGTATTTGAAGACCCGCGCATTTCGCAGCCATATTTAATTCGTGAATATTTGGCAGCACCGCGCCGCGCTGGTGATCAAAAAGAAGCGGCCGCTTTGCTTGTGTTTTCAGAACTTTTTGCCGGATCGGGAGTGACCTCTTACTTAGGCCAACGTTTGATCCTAGAAGAAAAGTCCGCCCTTAACGTTTCAGCGTGGCATACAACGCAAAGTTATGATCCATCGACTTTTGGCATGTATGTCTTACCCGCCGATGGCTTCACCTTGGAAGAGATGGAAAAGAAACTGGATCAAGCAATCCTTGAATATTTGGAAGAGGGCGTAGATTTGGATCATTTGGCTCGGATTAAGAAATCTATTCGCGCCAGCGAGATTTATGCGCTTGATGATCTAGAAGGGACAGCGCGCAGCTATGGCGAGGCGTTGACCCAAGGATTGACCGTTGAAGATGTGAAGCAATGGCCTCGTGTTATTGAACAAGTGACGGCGGACGAAATTTTAGAGGCTGCAAGCCGCATGCTTAAACCCAAGAACTCTGTTACCACCTATGTTCGCGCGCCGAAGGGAGATGAAAAATGATCCGATGGTTTGCCGCCCTGTTCTTTTTTCTATCTTCCTTGCCCCTATTCGCGGCAATCGAAATCGAAGAATTGGAAACGCCGGGTGGGATAACAGTTTGGTATTTACCCGAACCCTCAATCCCAATGATCTCTCTTGCCATCGGATTTAAGGGCGGGGCTATCTTTGACCCGGCAGAGAAAGCGGGCGCCACCTACGTAATGACGGGGCTTTTAGAGGAAGGTGCAGGCGAATTGGGTGCTGTGGCCTATGCTGAAAAAATCGAAGAACTTTCCGCGCAATTCACCTTTGATACCTCCAGAGATGCCCTGTCAATTTCGGCACAATTTTTAAAGGAAAATGCAGACGAGGCTGTGGACCTTCTGCGATTGGCTGTTCGCGAGCCTCGGTTCGATGAGGTGGCTTTTGAACGAGTTAAGGGTCAGGTGGCGTCCATCGTCGCGCGGCGGGCGACCAATCCTGATGATATCGCGTCCGATGCGTTTAACCGTGTGGCCTTTGCGGGACATCCCTATGAGCGCCCCTACCAAGGTCTGCCAGAAACAGTTTCTGGGCTAACGCGCCAAGACATTGTTGATGCGCATCAACGCGCCATGTCCAAGGACCGACTTTATATCGGTGCAGTTGGTGATTTCTCGCCCGATGAACTTGCCAAGATTGTGGATCGGCTCTTTGCGGATCTACCCGAAACTGGCCCCGAGTTTCCCAAGCCGGTTGATTATGCGGCAAAGCCGGGCGTGGAGATTATCGAACACGACTCGCCTCAATCCGTCGCTATTTGGGGACAGGACGGGATTTCTAACGACGATCCGGAATTCTTCCCAGCATTTGTTATGAACAAAATTCTGGGGAGTGGTGGATTTGGTTCGCGCCTAACAGAGGAAGTTCGTGTCAAACGCGGATTGACCTATGGCATTTATTCCTACCTTGCGACGATGGACCATGGCCATTTTTATGGTGGGCAAGTGGCTTCGCAAAACGAACGCGTGGCAGAGGCTATTGAGGTCATTCGAGCGGAATGGCGTCGGATGGCCGAAGGCGGTGTCACGGAAGAGGAGCTGGATGCCGCAATAAAAAATATGACGGGATCCTATGTGCTTCGCTTTGATGGCAACGCACAAATCGCCTCTATCCTGCGCTATAGTCAAATGGACGGGTTCCCAATCGATTACCCGCAAAACCGCAATTCCTATATCGAAGCAGTGACCCAAGAAGATATCGCACGGGTTGCAAAGAAGCTGCTGAAAGAAGAAGAATTATACTTTGTCGTCGTGGGCCAACCAGAAGGTTTGGACGCAAACTAGGGACAAAGAACAAAACAAGAAACCCCTCGCAGAATCGCCACGTTCTATGCTATCCCTTGTGGTATGCGGCAGGACAATCACAAGATAGAGCAGAAAACACCTGACATCCGTCAACTCGACGAAACGGCGCAAAATCGAATTGCCGCCGGAGAGGTTGTTGAGCGTCCTGCGTCAGCTCTGAAAGAACTCGTTGAAAATGCGCTCGATGCTGGTGCGACTCGGATAGAGATTGCTGTAGCCGATGGCGGCAAAACCCTTATTCGTGTGGAAGATGATGGCTATGGGATTGCTGAAACCCAGTTGCCGCTTGCAATGTCTCGCCACGCAACAAGTA
>CAZRFT010000352.1:0-4072 GCA_964599255.1 uncultured Neptunicoccus sp.
GGCGAGCGTGGGTTGTCCGACATGTTCAATAAACACATCCTGCGTCGCAGCCGTCCCCCCTTGCATCCCGTCTAGAACAACAACATCCGCACCTGCCTTAATTGCAAGCGTTGTGTCGAAATAGGGTCGAGCGCCGCCGACTTTGATAAAAATCGGAACCTTCCATTCGGTGATTTCACGAAGTTCTAAAATTTTGATTTCTAAATCATCAGGACCTGTCCAATCAGGATGACGACAAGCCGATCTCTGGTCGATACCCTTTGGTAGGTTTCGCATTTCCGCAACACGGTCGTTAATCTTTTGACCCAAAAGCATACCACCACCGCCGGGCTTTGCGCCTTGCCCAACCACAATTTCAATAGCATCGGCCTTGCGCAAATCATCAGGGTTCATCCCATAGCGACTTGGTAGATATTGATAGACAAGTTTTGTGGAATGGCCACGCTCTTCGGGTGTCATACCTCCATCACCTGTTGTCGTTGAGGTTCCAGCCGCTGACGCGCCCCGTCCCAATGCTTCCTTGGCTTGACCTGACAACGCCCCAAAGCTCATGCCAGCAATAGTAATCGGTATTTCTAGTTCGATCGGATTTTTGGCAAACCGAGTTCCGAGCGTTACATTTGTTCCACATTTTTCGCGGTATCCTTCAAGCGGATAGCGTGACATGGAAGCGCCAAGGAAAAGAAGGTCATCAAAATGGGGAACTTTACGTTTCGCACCGCCGCCGCGAATATCATAAATCCCAGTCGCAGCAGCGCGGCGGATGTAGGAATTTGTATAATCGTCGAAAGTCCATGGCTTTACGGGATATGTCTTGGGTGTCTTGTCCATTAGTAATCTCCCGCTTTATCGATGTCGAAATTGTAAAGTGTTCGCGCTGATCCATAGCGCTTGAACTCTTCTGGTTTTGCGTCTGATCTTGCTTCCTTTAAAAGTGAGGCAAGAAGTTCCAGATGCTCAGGTTTCATTTCCTTCTCAATGCAATCTGCACCGAGCGATGCAACAGATCCTCTTACGAATAGCTTTGCTTCATAGATGGAATCGCCCAGCGCATCCCCAGCATCGCCGCATACAACAAGCGTTCCTGATTGCGCCATAAACGCGCTCATATGGCCTATATTGCCATGGACAACAATATTAATGCCCTTCATCGAAATCCCACAACGGGAAGCGGCATTTCCTTTGATGACCAAAAGACCGCCATGACCCGTTGCGCCTGCGTATTGGCTGGCGTCACCTTCAACCACGACTTTACCAGACATCATATTTTCGCAGGCACCGGGACCAACCGAGCCTGTAACATTGATAGTGGCTTGCTTGTTCATGCCCCCACAATAGTACCCGGTTGAACCCTTCACAGTCACTTCGATCTCCGCGTCCAAGCCGCAGGCAATTGCATGCGAGCCACGAGGATTGATGATTTCCCAACTGGTTTGATTAGTTTTTTCAGATTGAGATTGAAGCGCGGCGTTCGTGCTTCTTAGCCCATCTTTTTCTAAGTCCAGAGTTTGCATTAGTGCTCCCAGAAATAAACGGTTGCGGCTTCAGGTTCCCAAACTTTGGCATCTTCGATACCAGGCAAATTGACCAAGGCGCGATATTCCGAACCAAACGCGACATATTGGTCGGTTTCGGCTAGCACGGCTGGCTTACACGCGATCGGATCGCGCAAAACGCCAAAGCCATTTTTGGTGCCAACAACAAATGTGTAAAACCCATCTAGATCATCAATACCGGCCTCTAACGCTTGGCCAAGATTATCCCCTTCCTTCATGCGATGGGTAAGATACGCAGCTGCCACTTCGGTATCGTTTTCTGTTTCAACAGATACACCTTTGCGCGCGAGCGATCTGCGCAAACGATTATGATTGGACAAGGATCCGTTGTGAACCAAACATTGATCTGCGCCGGTAGAAAAAGGATGCGCGCCCAGCGTTGTTACTGCACTTTCGGTGGCCATGCGGGTGTGACCAATGCCATGCGATCCTGAAAGTTTGGGTATATCAAAACGATCGGCGACCGTCTGCGGCATACCCACTTCTTTATAAATTTCAATGGCATCGCCTGCAGACATCACGCGCAGTTCTGGAAAATCTTCACTCAGCTTCTCACGAAGTTTCGCAGATTTCTTCTCTTTGACCGTTATGATGGCGTGTGTATCTATAACCGTGACATCTGCATCCAGCTTCTTACCCAATCCTTTGAAATCCTTCTTGGGGTTATCCGATTGCACCGTGATTTTTACCATCCCATCATCATCTCCGCGATAGACAGCGATACCAGCACTATCGGGGCCACGATCAGACATGGTGACAAGCATCTCGGTCAACATTTGACCTAGCTGTGGCTCAAGGCTTTTATCTTTTAGAAAGAGGCCGACAATTCCGCACATAACAGCGTTCTCCTTGGTTCATAGAAAGAGTAACCACGCATCTAAATGAGTCCAGAATTGTTTCACAAAAAGAAGATTATTTTCCTATAAAGAAAATTATTGCGCTTAGATTTCCTGTGGATAACAGATGATCGAGAGGTATCGTGCGGGAAGTTTGACAAGCCTTTCAGGACCATGTGGCGCGTCGGCATCAAAAAATAAACTATCGCCTGGTCCCATCGTGAAAACCTTGCGCCCATGACGGTATCCGACTTCACCTTCGAGCATATATAGAAACTCCATTCCCTCGTGCTGAAAGGTCTCAAACGTGTCAGAACTTTCACTCAATGTAATTAAATACGGCTCAACAATAACGCCTGACGAATTCGAACCAATATGTCCCAACAAAGTGTAGTGATGTCCGGCCCGTGTCCCTGCTCGGGCAGCTTCGACCCCTTCGCCTGCTTTGACATGCATCACCGGACGCTTTTCTTCAAATCCTTGAAAAAACGCGGTTAGTGGAACGGACAGCGCCTCTGACAAAGATTGCAACATAGAAAGAGAAGGTGAAATTTGGCCGTTTTCAATCTTCGACAACATGCCATTGGAAATCCCCATCTCCTGCGCCATCTGTGCGATTTTCTGTCCCTTTTGAAGTCGAAGCGTGCGCACTTGTCGTCCAATGGCAACCTCAAGCTCGCGCTCCTGAAAATTCGCGGTACGATGTGGGTTTTGGTTCAAGGTTTTTTTCATGGGTAAACCCTAATTCTGACATTTCGTTGTAAGCAACAAAAAACCGCCCCCGAAGAGGGGGCGGTTAAACCTCTGAAAGGTTCGTTCTTTATTTTTTAGCAGAATTTAGATGCTTCTTTTCCGTCCGGTTACCGACGAACAAGATCACAACACAAACTGCCATTGCAATCATTGTCCATACGCCGGTTGAACCTCCGTCTGGAAAGAGTGCTCCTTCTACAACTGACCAATCGGCCGTAGCATGATTCCATCCCATAAGATGTCTCCTTTCGTTCGATTAGTTAGATGCAGAGGCAGATTTGCCAATGCCTTCTGGGTAGGCTTGAGCAGGGATCTTAGTCGGGTCAAGACCCGCAATCTCTGCCGCTTCAGGTACACGTAGCATGCCCATCATCTTCAAGATCAGCGATGCAACATAGCCTGTGATCAAACCGATAAGTACGAATACAATCGCACCAACCAATTGACCAACGAAGCTTACTGTCGGCGCACCCTCACCTGATAGTGCTGGGTAGCCAGACATGAAGATACCAAGAGCCAACATACCATAAACACCGATTGTACCGTGAACAGTCACGGCTCCAACAGCGTCGTCGATACCCATACGCTCAAGCGCATCAGCAGCTGGCTTCAACAAGATACCTGCACCCACGGCGATCACAAAGGTCGTCGCTGGGAAGTAGATATCCAAACCAGAAGCACATGAAATGATACCCGCAAGAGCGCCAGACATCATCCAGAAAGGATCGCGTGTCATAACCCACGCACCAATGATACCACCTGCTGTTGACATCAAGATGTTAAATGCAAGTGACGACATTGTTGTTGGCGTACCGTAGATTGTTGTGACGCCAGAGCTCCAAGACCAAGCTTCGCCGCCTACAATCAAGCAAGCCATCAAGAAGCCCCAGAAACCAACAATGATCAACATCAAGCCTGTTACTGTGA
>CAZRFT010000353.1:0-10108 GCA_964599255.1 uncultured Neptunicoccus sp.
AACGATGGACAACCCCATGCCCGTGCCACCTTTTTCCCGCTTGGTTGTGTAAAACGGGTCAAAGGCTTTATCCGCATCATCTATGCCGGGCCCATCATCGTGATACGAAAAACCGTTGGGAAGAGAGCGTAATGATATCGAATTTGCGCCATGTTCCTCGGAGTTACGAAGCATTTGGGTTAATATTAATTCAAGCCCCGCTTGCCGCATCGGAATTTCTGCGGCCCCGTCTGATATTGAGACTTTCAAACTCGTCTCGCGGTGCAAGAACCCTTGAAGATCTGTCAGATAACAAAACCCATCATACCGCAACTCTTTGGCGCGCGCGGTTGATTGCAACCCGTCTAAGAGGGCGCGCATGCGTCGCACGGAACTTTCAGCATTATCCAGAAGAGAGTCATCGGTTTGCCCCTCCATCATCTCTAGGCTTGCTTGCAGTGCGGTCAAGGGGGACTTCAACTCATGGGTGACATGGTCGGTAAATCCACGAATGGTTTGCGTGCGATTACCCAAATGCTGTGCCATATCGATCACTTCGCCGCCGAGTTTGGAAATTTCTTTCGTACCAAAATGGCTTTGTTCCAAAGGTTCGCCTTCGCGCAAATGTTCCACGGTGTGGGTTAGTTCAGCGATAGGACGATAAATTAAACGCCAAAGAAGCCAACCAAGGATCAGGATCGAAAGAAGCGTGAAAGCGGTCGCCGCCCAATAGGTCGGCAAAATCCCGTAATAGGGGCCTGCGGCATAGATTATCAAAAGCGCACCAATGATTGTGCCCAAAATGCCCAGCAACCCGCCGAACAGCACCAAGCCTATCGATGGGCGCCATTTTCTTCTTATGCGTCGCATGGGCCGAGCTTTATTCCTATCCCGTGGAGGGTTTCAATCGCGTCCTTCGCACCCGCTTCTTCGAGCTTCGCACGAAGGTTTCGGATATGGCTATCCACCGTGCGATCTGATGCATTAGGATTACCATTATAGAGCAGATCGAAAATTGCAGGTTTATCCAGTACCGCGCCGCCCCGAACCATTAAACGTTCCAATATCTGAAATTCGGAACGTGTGAGCTTGATGGGGTTATTATTGAAAGCACATGCCATCGAATCTGTATTCAGGCTTAGCGCTCCTCTGGTCAGCTCTGCGTTATCAAGTGCGCCGGTGCCGCGCTTCAATATCGCCCGGATGCGCGCAATCAATTCGCGTGGGCTAAAAGGTTTCGTGACATAGTCATCGCCACCCAATTCCAGACCCAGAACCTTATCGATTTCATCATCGCGTGCAGACAGGAACAAGACAGGCAAAGCGCTTTCATTTCGCAGTTTTCGGATTGTCTCGTACCCATCCATTTTGGGCATGCCGATATCAAGGATCAAAAGATCGGGTTGCGTTTTGGCAATCTGCTCCAAGGCCACCGCACCGTCAGCCGCCGTGTCGACGACAAATCCTTCGCGTTCCAATGCAAGGCGTAAGACATCGCGAATTTGCGGATCATCATCGGCTATTAATATTCGTGCATCCATTATGGCTCTCCTTTTAGCCTGTGATATCGGGTCATGGCGAGGTTAATTTGACCGCCCCGCAAACTCCAATCGCGCCAATCGTTTATCTTGGGCGCGCTGGGCCAATAAAGATCGGCAATGGGGTTATTTTCTGTCTGCTCAATATGATCATTTAATGCCGCAACGCCGTGGGGCATGAGGTTACATAGATAGTACCGATCCAACCAAGCAGGATCAGTTTTGGTAAGCGACATTTTCAAATTTGTCTGGGCGATAAAATGCGCAACATTGGTTAAGCTTGCCGCATAGACTGTTGTGCTGGCAACGATAGCGAGGGAGCCGATCAACCATTTAGGGCTCTTTGTGGTGGTCAGTATGACCACCATCAAAGCCAAGGCGATCAACACCCAAATCATCCCGACAGTGCCGTAAAGCCGAAGATACGTCAGCCCAAAGGCGTCCACATAAATCCACATGCGATACAAGGCCGCGCATAAAAGCAGGGCGTTTTGGAAAATCCAAAAGAAAAGCAAGCCGCGCAGAAACTTGCTTTCTTTCGATGCCGCGTGGGCAATGAGCATAAAACCCAGTGCCAAAAGGGCAGTGACCGCTAGCGGATAGGCCCCACGATGCGCGTATTCGGCATAGCTGATGCCCAAGGGAAGTCCGGCGTCAAACAACAGAACCGAGCCATCAAGAACCATTTGAAGAGCAAAGACGGCATTGCTGGCGATCAGCGTCCACAGCAATGTGCGGCTTCGCAGTTTTGGTAAACTCCGCGTTTTTTGTGGCGGGGCTAGCCAATTTTGCAAAGGAGCAATGCGAAGCACAGGGAGGATGATCGCCAGGATCAAAATCCAAAACACCACGCGCTTTATCAAATCAGGAGGGATTTCAAAGAAGAGGATATTCTCGATCCCCTGTTCAATCATCGGATTGGCAATCCCAAAGAGCGTCAGGAAAACAATAAGCGCCACAATTGGGAGGATGAGGTCTTTGAGCGTTGATCGAGACGGATGAAGATCGGAGACATGGGTGACGCCATCACGGCTCAACTGAAAAATTGCCCGCAAAGAAAGAGGCAACCAAAGCAGGAAAAAACGCCCTGAAAATCCATCAAAACGGGCACGCATAGAAAACCCAAAAATAGCGAGATGCCCAAGAGTTAAAAATAAAAACGCGGTGGTTTGCGGAAAGACAAACCAAGGAAGGGAAAAGATAAGGGAAAGACCCCCATAAATTGTGGCTTCTTTATTCGAAACTTTTCGACCAGAGAGATAAAGCGCCATTGCTGTGACGAGTTGAACGAAGACAATCAACGCCAACCCCCCGCCGCCGTTCCAAAACAACAGATCAGCGGCGAGGATGCTGGAGAAGAGAGCCACAGGGAGGGACCATTTGAAATTTTTCTGTTTTGTGGGCGCAGGGCCGCGACCAAGATCAGCGGCTTCTAACCACCAGGCATCTTGGGAAAGTCGGCCAGGTATTCCTGGAATTAAAAGCTGTGACATTGCGCCCTCTCGAAATCTAATCGATTTGATTTCTAGGGGGTGGTTTGTGCAGTTTTTGCGCAGAGAATTCTGGGCAATTTGCGAGCAAAATCGCGGCGAATGTGCTTGACGGGAAGGGGGGTTCGCCCTATCACGCGGCCTACCCGTGGCTGGGTAGCTCAGCTGGTTAGAGCGCAGGACTCATAATCCTGAGGTCGGGGGTTCAAGTCCCCCCCCCGCCACCACTTTTTCCTTTAATAATCGATGGATGTCCTAGCTAGGACTTGCGTCTAAGTCATTGTTTGTAAGGGATAATTTTAAACGACAAACTTCCAAGAGCAGTAAAAAAAGACCATAGCCTTGCCATTGTCCCCGAAAGAGAAATTTTAGTCAAAGATCAGTTTGGATTTTTGTCCGTCAGTTTTCGAAGAAAAAAACAGATCGGGCGGCATGAGGGGGCCGCCCGATTGTTATGATGCTTATTATTAGCCTCCGATTGAAACACTGGCACCAACGGATGCTTCTGCACCTGCGGAAGCGGTCGCATTTCCACCACCAGTTTCATTGCGAGCAGTATCCATCGCACCACCTGCTGTGTCAGCAAGACCAGGCGTGGCAGGAGGATTTTCAGGCAGAGCGACGAACCGATCGATGATGATTTCACCCGATGCTCGACCCACTACCGTTTCGCGTATCGCGAAATCTGATTGTGAGGTTATCCGCACGCGACCAAATAAAGTATTGGCCTGTGAGATAACGTCGAACCCTTGCGCAGCAAGCTGTGCCGCCAAATCTTCTGCATCTTGTACATTTTGTAGAACAAAGGCTTCCGCGTCTGTTGTTGATGCTGTTGCGTTAGCATTTGCACTCGCGTTGCCTTGAGCCGATGCGTCCTGTGAAAATCCAGGTGTTGCAAAAGTCGCCAATAGTGCTGTTGTTACAAGTAGTTTCTTCATGGATATGTCCTTTCAGATTATTCTGGCGAACGGATTGTTCGCGCTCCATGAAATTGAAACTGACGGATTTGCGAAATTACACCATCGTCCTACAGGTTGAAATTATAGCGGGCCTCTTTGGAGTAAATTTTTTAATACTAGAGGTTGAATTAATAAGGCGCTTATGTGTCGGGAAATAGTTTCGAAAATCCGCATTCATACCACAGATTTAAATGTCGGAATTAAGATTAATTCGGTACGAGGGGATCTTCGATTAATAACTCTACGAACTCACTCATTAATTCAGCGCGACTCGCGACATGAGCTTTACGAAAAACTGAATTAAGCTGAGTCTTGATTGTTGCCTCACTCTCGCTACGGAGTTCTGCGATTTCCGTATTGGATAAACCCCTTAGTGCAAACAACGCAACTTCCCGTTCACTACGAGAGAGAGACCAGTCGTCAAATCGATGATCCATGACTTTGAAGAACTCACCAGATGCAGCCGCAAGTTGAGATTCTACTTGGCTTTCTCTTGCAAACATCCGTCTTAGAAAAATGATGCTTGTGATTGCGCCGAGTAATAGTGCCACGCTGGCAGAGAATTGGAGAATCTCGCGCCAATGCCAAGGAATCGCCCAAGCGCGAAGGCCAAACACCTCTGTCACGAACTCCGCCACAAAGATGATTGCGCAGAATGCTTGAAAGCCAAAAACCAGAGTTAGAAATAGTTTAGTGAATCGCCCCATAGAACTGAGCTAACGCAAAACGGCTTAGGATTAAAGAACCCTAAGCCGTTCGCTTAGCAGTAATTTAGTTGCCGACGGATGCACCGATATCGGTGCCTCCAACGCTGGCTCCAATTTCTACACCGCCGCCGACCTGGCCTCCCCCAGTACCGGTCGCGGTTTGTGTTGACGTTTCTGCTAACTCGGAATCGTCATCCAATGGGATGTAGCGATCAGATAATATCTCGCCTGTCGAACGTGACATAATCACTTCCCGCAAAGTGTTATCCTTGCGAGCTTTTATTCTTATGCGCCCGAAAAAGGTTCGAGAGGTTGAGATGATTGCAAATCCCTGATCACTGAGGCTTTGAATCAGAACTTCTTGCGTCAAGGCTTGCGCCAAAACAATGGAAGGGACCAAAGTCTCTGCTTGACTGTCCATCCCAAGGGTGGATTGGGCGTGGGAAGGGACGAAGGACAAAGTCGTCAGAAGTGATATGGATACAATTTTTTTCATCTCAACGCTCTCTGAACATCGAAGGTCGAGGGGTGATCTCACTTCGACTACATATACATTCCAGCATGAGTGGCGCTTTGACAATCATACTGGAGTAGTAATTCAGGGTAATCCTTATTCTTACGCCAATTTTCAACCCAGAGTATGAAATTTGGGCACTACCGCTCGGGGATTAATCCCCTTGGGGCGAAGCGAAGAACCAGTAGCAAGATCACACCCATTGTCATTAAGCGCATATGAGCGGCTGATTTAAGAAGGTGTTCGCGCAGGCCGGAGCCTTCGGGCATACCGCTGGTGATTACGTCCATAATCCATAAGCCCATCGGCTCTGCTTGGATCCAGAAGAACCAAATGACAAAGCCGCCCAAAATTGCGCCCCAGTTGTTACCCGAACCACCCACGATCACCATGACCCAGATCAAGAAAGTGAAGCGCAAGGGTTGGTAAGAGGTCGGCGTGAACTGTCCATCCAAAGTCGTCAGCATCGCGCCGGCAATCCCAATCACGGCCGAGCCGATGATAAAGATCATTAGGTGGCGGTGTTTGACGTCTTTGCCCATCGCCTCTGCCGCGTCTTCATTGTCGCGGATCGCGCGCATCATACGGCCCCAGGGGGAGTTCAATGCTTTTTCAGACAACCAAAGAAGCGCAAGCAGAACGACAATGAATAATGAGGCGTAGCAAAGCTTGACCACAATCGACGAGAATTCCTGAACATCGGCCCCAAACCAATTGGCCCAGGCAATGAATTTCTCTGATTGTTGAAGATCCACCTCGTAAGGCACAGGGCGCGGGAGGCCAGAGACGTTTTTCACACCCCGGGTCAGCCAATCTTCGTTTTTGATGATGGAGATAATAATCTCTGAAATGCCGAGTGTGGCAATAGCGAGGTAGTCAGAACGCAGGCCAAGGGAGATTTTTCCAACGCCCCAAGCCGCGATACCTGCAACCAGACCACCGATCAGCCATGACAGGATGATGGGCATATTGAAGCCACCCAAATTACCGGTACCAGCTGGGTTCACCGCCTCGATCAATTGAACGGCAGGGTCGAAAATTGAACGGAAGAAATAGAGCCCGACGACGACGATCAAACCGATGATGTAGACCCGGAACGGGGCCGGGATGAAGCGGTAGGCAGCAACGATCATCATGATGAAGAGTGTTACAAGCAAGAAGGCGTATAGGATCCCGCGCCCACCCGCATCAACTGCTTCGGGCACTGCAGGGATCGATACAAGCACAGCTGTGATGCCGCCTAAAGCCGCAAAGCCCATTACGCCCACATTCAAGAGACCCGCGTATCCCCACTGCATATTCACACCCATCGACATGATCGCGGAGATCAAGCAAAGATTGAGAATAGCAAGCGACAAGGACCAACTTTGGAACAAACCGACGCCGATAAATAAAATCGCCATGATGCCGAAATAGAGGCTGTTGCGTTTAAAATCGGTCATATCGATTGCCCCTTAAAGATGCCCGTCGGTCGGATCAGTAGCGTGATGACTAGAATAGAGAAGCTGACGGCGAATTTATATTCGGTGGAAAGAAGCTGCATCAAACCATCCGCTTCGATGCCAAAGAGGTAATTGGCAACTTTCACGTAAGCGAATGTCATCGCTGTCTCTGAGAGTGCGATGATGAAACCGCCAACCACGGCCCCAATGGGACTGCCCAGACCGCCGACGATGGCGGCGGCAAAGATTGGTAAAAGAAGCTGAAGGTAAGTGAAAGGCTTGAAGCTTTTATCAAGCCCGTAAAGCGTGCCAGCAATGGTTGCCACGATGGCAACCAATATCCAACAGATGAAAACCACGCGGTTCGGATCGATGCCAGAGAGAAGCGCCAAATCGCGGTTATCAGAATAAGCGCGCATGGATTTACCGGTGCGTGTTCTGTTGAGGAACCAGAAAAGTGCGGTCACCACGATTAGGGTGACAACAATGGTGATGCCTTGGGTGGTTTTGAAGGCCAATCCTTCGCTCAAGCCCGACCATTCTTTGAAGTCGCGCGCCTTGACGATGAAGCGAGCACCATCGCGGAATTGACGATCATCGGGACCGATGAAGAAACGGATAAGCCCGTTATAGAAAAACATCACACCTAGCGATGCAATGAGGTAAATCACGGGGTCTGCACGTTGAGCGCGGTAGAATTTGTAGACCACGCGATCCGTGATAAGCACCAAAGCAATCGCGCCGATAATCCCGAAGGGCAGGGCAAGTAGGGCTGTTGGGAGGGGGCCAAGCCCGATCCCATTGGCTGTGAACAGCCATGTCACAAAAATTGTGCACATCGTGCCAAAAGCCATAATCTCGCCGTGCGCGAAGTTAGAGAAGCGCAGGATGCCGTAGACCAAGGTCACGCCCATTGCACCCAGTGCCAGCTGGCACCCATAGGTGATGCCTGGGATCAGAAGGAAGTTAGTTAGAAGAACAAATGCATTGAGAATATCTTCCATCACTTAACCTCCTAAAAATGCTTTGCGGACTTCAGGGTCGTTCAACAACGCCTCGCCTGTGTCCGTGTACGCGTTGCGACCTTGGACTAGGACATAGCCTTTGTCCGCGATATTCAGCGCTTGTTTTGCGTTTTGTTCGACCATAAGGATCGCGATACCTGTGCGGGCCACCTCGATAATCCGGTCGAAAAGTTCGTCCATCACAATCGGGCTTACGCCTGCTGTTGGTTCGTCCAGCATCAAAACCTTGGGTTTGGTCATCAGCGCACGTCCTACAGCCACCTGCTGACGCTGACCGCCCGACAGTTCGCCTGCGGGTTGGCGACGTTTTTCTTCCAGGATCGGGAATAGGCCAAACACCTCTTCCATCGTCTCGCGGATATTATCGCGACGAATGAAAGCGCCCATTTCTAGGTTTTCTTCCACCGTCATCGAGGTGAAGATGTTGGAGGTCTGCGGGACAAAGCCCATGCCAGCCTGCACGCGATCTTGCGGAGAGAGTCCAGAGATGTCGTTCCCATCAAGCGTCACACCACCTTCGCGCAGATCAAGCATACCAAAAACGGCTTTCATCGCTGTTGATTTGCCAGCGCCGTTTGGCCCCACGATGACTGCGATTTCACCTTTTTCAACGCCAACGGTACAATCGTGCAGGATATCCGCACCCCCGTAGCCGCCTGTCATATTTGCGCCTTCTAAGTAACTCATGACGCTTTCTTCTCTTTATTTTTTAGACCAGTGCCGAGATATGCTTCGATCACTTCTTCATTGGCTTTCAATTCTTCAACAGTGCCGGTGGCAAGAACCTTGCCCTCGGCCATACAAATCACGGGATCACAAAGTCGGGCGATGAATTCCATGTCATGTTCGATCATACAGAAAGTGTAGCCGCGCTCTTTGTTCAGGCGAAGAATGGCATCGCCAATAGTACCCAGAAGCGTGCGGTTCACGCCTGCGCCAACTTCGTCCAGAAAAACAATCTTTGCGTCGACCATCATGGTGCGACCAAGTTCGAGGAGTTTTTTCTGACCACCAGATAGGTTGCCCGCGAGTTCATCCGCGACTTGCGGGATTTCCAAAAATTCAATGACCTCGTCTGCGCGTTTGCGAATTTCATCTTCAACCGCTTTGACGCGGGACGGGTTTGTCCAAACTTGAAGGAGGTTTTCACCAGGCTGATCGGCAGGAACCATCATGAGATTTTCGCGAACAGTGAGTGTAGAGAACTCATGGGCGATTTGAAACGTGCGCAAGAGGCCGCGATCAAAAAGCGAGTGCGGTGGTAGGCCAGAAATATCTTGATCGTCCAAGTAAACGTGACCCGATGTGGGTGCATAGTGGCCTGCAATGCAGTTAAAAAGTGTGGTCTTGCCGGCGCCATTTGGTCCGATCAAGCCAGTGATCGATCCCGTCTCAATCTCGAGCGTGACGCCATCAACGGCGCGGATACCGCCGAAATGCTTGTGAAAATCCTCAACTCGGATCATGTGATGTCCCCGGTTCTGAAAAAACGGCCCGGGATTTCTGCCCCGGGCCGTCTTTATTCTTTACGCGTTAAACTTAGCGGTAAGAAGCAGTTGTGTTTTTGCCGCCATCCACAAGGATTTCGCGGTAGTTACCAGCAGACTCGCCGCCGTTAACCAACTCAACCGCAGATGCACCAACGTAGTCGATGTCACCACCGCCCGCTAGGATTTCAAGTGCTTTGCCAAGCTCGCCTGGATTGATCGGCTCGCCAGGTGCGTTTGCAACTTCAAGGATCTTGTCTTTGTAGTCCGCAGAGTTTGTTGAACCTGCCGCTTGCATTGCCAACATGATCAAAGCCGCTGCATCGTAAGATTCTGCAGAGAATGCGTCTGTCTTGATGCCAGCTGCTGCTGCGTTTGCTTCGAAGATTTCAACGCCTTTGGAATCTGTACCAGGTACAGTACCCCAAGAGCCGTCTAGATCTGGGCCGATTGCTGCTGGCAGTGAGTCGCCGATCATGCCGTCTGGAAGAACGAATGTATCAAACGCGCCTGTGTCCAATGCGCCTTGGATCACACCTTTACCACCTTGGTCTAGGTAACCTGCAACGATAAGAAGATCGCCACCTGCTTGTGCAAGTGCTGCAACTTCTGCACCGTAGTCACCTTTGCCATCTTCGTGTGGCGCAGAGATGGTGATCGAGCCGCCCATAGATTCGAAGTTTTGCTGAATTGAATCTGCAAGACCCTTACCATAGTCGTTGTTTGTGTAAGTCATTGCTGCAGAAGTGATGCCTTTTTCTTTCAAAAGCTCTGCAAGAACTTGGCCCTGACGTGCATCAGACGGTGCTGTGCGGAAGAACAAACCATCGTCTTCTGCAGTTGTTAGTGCAGGTGATGTCGCAGATGGAGAAACCATCACAACACCGTTTGGACGTGCCACGTTTTGAAGCATCGCACCAGTTACACCAGAACAGTCACCACCAACGATGCCTGATACTTTGTCAGA
>CAZRFT010000354.1:0-10430 GCA_964599255.1 uncultured Neptunicoccus sp.
TCCCAGTCATTGTGGTCATAATCATTGCCCAAGATAAAGCGCATCGTGTTGCGCAAACGGCGATAGCTGTCAGCTGTGTTTTTCAGGATTTCAGGGCCGATGCGCAGATCGGCGGGATAGTCAGATTGTGCAACCCAAAGGCGCAGAATATCTGCCCCGTATTGTTTAACAACCTCTTCTGGCGCGACGGTATTACCGATGGATTTGGACATTTTCATGCCTTTTTCATCCAGTGTGAAGCCATGCGTCAGAACGCCCTTATACGGCGCACGCCCCTTGGTGCCGCAGGCTTGCAACATTGATGAATGGAACCAACCGCGGTGTTGGTCGGTGCCTTCCAGATACAAATCCGCAATGCCGTCTTCTGTACCATCTTCGCGATCCCGCAGAACGAAAGCATGTGTTGAGCCGGAATCAAACCACACATCCAAGATGTCGAACACCTGATCCCAGTCATTGTGGTCATAATCATTGCCCAAGAAACGTGCTTTCGCGCTGTCCTCGTACCAGCAATCGGCGCCCTCTTCCTCAAAAGCAGCTTTGATCCGTGCATTCACCGCATCATCGCGCAGGATGTAATCGTCATCCGTTGGCAATGCGCCTGCCTTCGTAAAGCAAGTCAGCGGTACACCCCATGCGCGTTGGCGCGACAGCACCCAATCGGGGCGACTTTCGATCATGGAATGCAAGCGGTTGCGCCCTTTTTGTGGGGTCCATGTGACCAGCTCGTCAATCGAGGTCAGCGCGCGTTCGCGGATGGTTTTGCCATAAGTGTCATCGCCGCCGATCTCTTTGTCGATCGCGGCGAACCATTGCGGCGTATTGCGATAGATCACAGGCGCTTTGGAGCGCCAAGAATGTGGATAGCTATGTTTGATTTTGCCACGGGCAAGCAAGCCGCCGACTTCGACAAGCTTGTCGATGACCGTCTTGTTCGCATCGCCCTCTCCGCCTTTGCGGCTAAGGATGTACTTGCCACCAAAGAAAGGCAGGTCTTCACGGAAAGACCCGTCATCCATCACGTTATAAGTAATAACCTGTTCCAGCATGCCCAAATCGCGGTAAAGCTCAAATTCCTCCATCCCGTGTGACGGTGCACAATGAACAAAACCTGTGCCTTCGGTATCAGTGACAAAATCCGCCGCGCGGAAATCGCGAATGTCATCCCATTCGCCTTCGCCGCCTTCGGCACCGTGCAATGGATGTTTCAAAGAGATCCCAGAAAGCTCATCTGCGGACACATCACGAACACGAGTCCACTGCCCTTCTTCCAAACGCGCGCGGCCCATCACATCCGCCGCCAGAGCATCTGCCAAGATAAACTTGTCGCCAACGTTTGCCCAACATTCGTCAGGTGTCGCTGTGACCTCGTAAAGGCCATATGCGATGTTTTCGCCGTAAACGACGGCTTTGTTTGATGGAATTGTCCAAGGCGTCGTCGTCCAGATCACTACATGGCTTCCCGCTAAATCGCCCTCAACAACCTCAAACTTCACCCAGATCGTGAAGCTTTCTTTGTCGTGATACTCAACCTCTGCCTCGGCCAGCGCGGTCTTCTCAATCGGCGACCACATCACAGGTTTTGAGCCTTGATAAAGCGCGCCGTTCATCACGAATTTCATAAACTCGTCCGCGATCACCGCTTCAGCATGGTAATCCATTGTCAGGTAGGGTTTTTCCCATTTGCCTGTCACGCCTAGACGCTGGAATTCATCCCGCTGGACATCGATCCAACCTTCGGCAAATTTGCGGCATTCCTGACGCAGCTCGATCACCGGCACGTCGTCTTTGTTTTTACCCTTTTTGCGATATTGCTCCTCGATCTTCCATTCGATCGGCAGACCGTGACAATCCCAGCCGGGCACATAACGACTATCTTTGCCCATCATCTGTTGCGAACGGACAACCATATCTTTCAGGATTTTATTCAGCGCATGCCCAATATGCAGATGCCCATTTGCATATGGAGGACCATCATGCAAAACAAAGCTTTCGCGGCCCTTTTTCTGGCGCAGCGTGTCATAAATTTTTAGGTCTTCCCAACGCTTCAGCCATTCAGGCTCGCGGTTTGGCAATCCCGCACGCATCGGGAAATCAGTTTCAGGGAGGTTTAACGTGTCTTTATAGTCAGGCGTATCAGCGCACATATCTTCGTCTCTTCGGATCGTGAGGTTTTGGATGATCTTCGGCGCGGGGTCCCATACGCCTTTTCCCGGACGTTTCTTTAAACGACCGGGCTGATAATTCGAATAATAATTATCAAAGCTTGTTCCATGGGGGCGCTTATAGGTGAGGCATAGGGGGACGTCCAGTTGTAACGCGACAAAATGCGGGTTGATGGTTGGGGGCTGATTGCGCAAGCTGACCTGTGAAAGGACGCATAAATGAAGATTGCCATTCTGGGTGCAGGTATCGGGGGATTGGCGGCTGCGTCCCTGCTTCGGCAATTTGGCGACATAACGGTATTTGACCAGTTTTCTAAACCCACGCCTGTTGGCTCTGGCTTGATCATTCAGCCCGTTGGACAACGGGTTTTGGATGAACTTGGGGTGTTGGAGACCTGTCTGACCTATGGGCAGCCGCTCTATCAAATGTTGGGACGACGCGTGAATGATCAACGCGCCGTCTTGGATGTTTGCTATGGCGAGGTTGGTGGCAACAATTTTGGACTATCGATCCATCGCGCCGGCCTGTTTGATGCACTTTTCAACAAGGCCCAAAAGGCAGGTGTTGATTTCAAGCTAGGGCATAAATTTAAGGAACTGAGCGAACAGAAAAATGGCGTTGAAATCAAATTTGAGCAGTACGCATTCGAAGAATGCTTTGATCTTGTCATCGATGCCATGGGTGCCCGTTCACCGTTGAGTCCGATTTCTACGCGCGCCTTGGACTACGGCGCCCTTTGGGCAACGGTCGATTGGTTGGGGGATATAGAGGAAGATATCCTTCACCAACGATACCAAAAGGCGCATCGTATGATTGGTCTGATGCCGCTAGGGCGTATGCCCAGCAGTCCACAACGCAAAACAGCACTTTTCTGGTCACTTCCCAAAGCTCAATTCGATGATTTTAAAAACGTGCCAATATCCCATTGGCATGAAGCCGCGTTGGCGCTTTGGCCAGAGGCGGAACGCTATATCAAGCAAATCAGTTCTTGGGATCAGTTTACCTGTGCCCGATATTGTCATGGCACATTGCGGCGACCTTATTGGGGCCGCATCATTCACATCGGCGACGCTGCACATCAAGCAAGTCCTCAACTTGGCCAAGGGGCAAATATGGCACTACTTGATGCGTTGGCGCTGGCGCGAGCTTTTACCGAGGATGCGACGAATATCGCGCAGCAATACTGGCGGACGCGGCGGAGACACATACTGATCTATCAAACGCTGAGCGCGCTTTTCACGCCTCTTTATCAATCGAACAGCAACAGCCTCCCTTGGATCCGGGACAATATATTGGCTTCGACTAGCCAATGGCCGATAATTCGCGGGAGCCTTCAAGAGTTGGTGAAGGGGTCGCTTGTTCGTCCGATATCAAACTCTTCCACCCTTGGAATTTGACAATAACTTGGCTAGAGCCGATCCTCATGACACGCTTTGCGATCAAAATTGACTATAGTGGCAAGGATCTTTCTGGCTGGCAAAAGCAGAAAGATGCCCCGTCTATACAAGGACATCTGGAAGCCGCGCTAAAACGAATTACGGGGAATGACGTCGATGTAGTCGGTGCCGGGCGCACCGATGCCGGTGTACATGCGACAGGCCAAGTAGCGCATTTAGATTTGGAAAAAGACATCACCCCGTTTCGATTATCCGAGGCGCTGAACTATCACCTTAAACCTTTGCGAATTGCGGTCGTGAATGCTGCGGTGGTTCCAGATGATTTTCACGCCCGTTTCTCAGCCGTGGAGCGGCGCTACCTTTATCGGCTTCTTTCAAGGCGTGCACCTGCGATCATTGATCGCGATTGGGTTTGGCAAGTGACCCATCCCCTTGATTTAATTGCGATGCAAGACGGTGCATCGCATCTTATTGGCAATCACGATTTCACAACCTTTCGATCCGTACATTGCCAAGCGCAAAGCCCCGTCAAAACGATGGATGAGATCAGTATCACCCCGCTTGCAAAAGGGGATGGCGGTATCGAATATCAAGTTCGCTTGCGCGCGCGTAGCTTTTTGCACAACCAAGTCCGCAGCATTGTAGGAACTTTAGAGCGTGTCGGCGCTGGATCGTGGGAACCAAGTGATGTGCGTGAGGCCTTGGAGGCAAGGGATCGTGCTGCTTGTGGACCCGTGGCACCGCCAGATGGGCTCTATTTGACAGAAGTGATTTACCCCAATCCGGTTTTTGATAGTGACGGATAATCCTAGATATCAAGGCGCTTGCCATTGTGGTGCTGTCGCTTTCTCCTTCGAAAGTGAAGTGATTACAGATGGACTTAGATGCGACTGTTCAATTTGCCAACGCAAAGGTATCTTGATGACGAGTTTCGTGGTACCCCCAGAGAAGCTCAATATTTCTGATCGGGGCGGGGTACTCACGACCTACCAATTTGGTAGCTATACCGCCAAACATCACTTTTGTGCGAATTGCGGCATCCATGTTTTTGTAGAAACCCGAATGAACCCGGGCTGTTACCGCATCAACTTGGGATGTGTCGACGATCTTGAGATTTTTGATTTACCGCGCGCTGTTTATCCTGGTCGCGAAATCTAGCAGGTACCAAAGGCGTTGCGACTAAATCGGCAAAATTCTTGGGCGTGCCCGACATTGATCATCAATGCAGATAAATCCTCGCCTGCTATTTCGCATGTCGCAACGGTCCGCCGATAATCATCAACTGCCTTGCGGCGACATAGGAGGCGTTCGCCTTTTATTTTACTTTCTAAAAACGACCGAGCGGATTGCCCGGCAATTGTGTCACGTTCTGCTGCGTCAATTCCCCAAAGCCGGATTGGATAAGGATGTCCCTCGATACGGATCGTATCCCCGTCGGTTACCCATGCAACGCGACCTTCAATTTCTGCGGCCCGCGCCTTTTGTTCTGAATATGTTGCGACAAAAACAACACCTCCGATCAATATCAGCGTCAACAAGGGAGAAATTGTTTTAAGCCACTTCATGCCTTTCATCTTGTCCTTCATAAAAAGAAATCAACAAGCTAAAATTTGCATTCAAATGCGGAAAAGCACTTGCAATCCTACGCCAAATTTCATTAAAGGCGCTCCAGTGCCTCTATAGCTCAGTTGGTAGAGCAACTGATTTGTAATCAGTGGGTCGGGAGTTCGAGTCTCTCTGGAGGCACCATTCACCAAAAATTGTAAATGGTTTGTGGTGCGCGGCTATGCGCTCCATCACTTTAGCATGTGAATCCTCATCTTATATCGGTCACTGATACTCTCCGCCTATAAATCAAATTGCGAAGTTAGGGGGTCGGGTGTTATCGTTTGGCGAAGGAGAGAACGATGACAGAAACCTATGATGTAATTGTAATTGGTGCAGGGGTAATCGGTGCTTGCACAACTTATGAATTAGCAAAGTCTGGTAAAAAAGTGCTCTGCTTGGATAAAGGCCCCGAAGCGGGATATGGCTCCACCTCTGGTTCTTGCGCCATTATTCGAACCTATTACTCGATCTTTGAAACCTGTGCGCTTGCCTATGAGGGGTGGTTCTATTGGAAAAAATGGGACGAATATATTGGCACAGAAGATGAGCAAGGATTGATCAAATATAATGACACGGGCTGCTTGGTCATAAAAACGGATCACAATGGCAATTTGGAAAAAGGCACAAAGATCATGGATCAGATTGGATGCCCCTATGAACACGTTGCAACCGATGAGATTTCAAATTTCATGCCTGGCGTCGACGTGAACCGTTTTGAGCCAGCAAAGTTAATAGATGACGATGATTTTGGTCAGCCGACAGGCGGCGTTGTTAATGGGGCAATTTGGTTTCCTGCAGGTGGCTATGTTTCTGATCCAAAACTGTCGGCTCATAATGCCCAGCGCGGTGCCGAGGCCGCCGGTGCCGCATTCCGATTCAAATCCGAAGTGACGGCCATTCGCCAAAATGACGGTCGCGTGGCAGGCGTTACTTTAGCTGATGGAACTGAAATTGACGCAGCGGTTGTAGTGAATGTGGGTGGTCCGCATAGCTTTTTGATAAACGAAATGGCGGGTGTGAGGGACAGCATGAAAATATCCACGCGCGCTTTGCGACATGAAGTTGCTCATGTTCCAGCGCCAGCATCTCTTGGCTTTGACAAACGTGGCATCGTTTATTCTGACAGCGATATTTCGACCTATATCCGCTCTGAGGTTGGCAATAACATCCTTATTGGTTCTGAAGATCCTGAATGCGATACTCGCGAGTATATCGATGACCCAGATAGCTTTAACGACAGCTTCACGCCACAGTGGAAGACCATGGTCATGCGCGTGGCCCAAAGATTGCCAGAGCTTCGGATACCAGAGCAAGCCAAAGGTGTCGTGGCTCTTTATGATGTGACAGAGGACTGGATGCCAATTTATGACAAATCCGATCTTCCAGGGTTTTACATGGCCATTGGAACCAGCGGTAATCAATTCAAAAACGCACCTGTTGTTGGTAAGATCATGACAGCGCTGATTGATGCCGTCGAAGGCGGGCAGGATCACGATGTTGAACCTGTTCAATTCCACTTAGAAAACGTTGGCGCTGATATCAATCTGGGCACGTTCAGCCGCAATCGAGACATCAACATGAGCTCCAGTTTTTCGGTTATCGGGTGATGCGCAATAATATTCGCAAACAGCTACGGAGCCTAGTTGGGCAAGAGCTTTTCAACAACTTCACCAAGTTTGCGAAGCGCCGAAAAAAGTACAAAACTGGAATATTCTCAAGAGATGGTATCAGTCAAAAACTCGAGTCATACCTACCACATAGAGATGGCTACTATGTTGAGCTTGGCGCCAATGACGGCGCGCATGAATCAAATAGTTATTATTTTGAACTCAAAAAGGGTTGGCGCGGGACATTGATTGAACCGTCTCCAAAGCAATTCCATAGCTGCGCCTTGCTTCGGGGTAAAAATAATCGCGTGTTTTGCAATGCCTGTGTTCCATTTGACTACTCTGATAAATATGTCGAGATGCGCTACGCCAATGCCATGACAACCTCAGAGAGTTTGCCATCAGATATACCTGACAAGGAAGAGTTTTATCAAAGAAGCCTAAAGTGGATGCAACCCGGCGAATTGCCGTTTGCATTTGGCGCGGTGGCGGCTACCCTAACCTCCCTACTTGAAAAAGCGGAGGCACCCAACTTAATGGATTTTTTATCTCTTGATGTGGAGGGCGCGGAATCATCGGTTCTGGATGGCCTGGATCATTCCAGATATCGGTTCAAGTACATGGTGATCGAATGTCGGGATATTAATCGACTGGAAGCCCAATTAGAAACAGCGTATTATCGCTTAATCGAAAAAGTTACCCATCACGACTATCTTTTTGAAAACCTTAAATGAAGCGCTGTCGCGAACAAAATTTGGAAATATTTGGATCGTTATAATTTACTAAGGCGAGGTCTGATTCCAGATTAAGAGCCATTCAGTTTAAGTGGTACGCATAATCCACGTGATTCCTCTTTAAATAATCAAATAACTTGCCGCTGGAATAGATTGCCCTTGAAACTCAAGCTCTTGCGCGCCGTAGTTAAACACAAACCTCTTGCCATCGATCTTGCGAACCCGAATAACTTCGGGAAGGTCAATCGTTGGGATATCTAGTGAATCTAATTCCAAAACAAGAAGACGTTTTAAAGCGACAGGATCCAGCCACGCTCCAAGATAACTGTCCTTTTTGGAGCGAACCGAAATGGGCGCCCCGTCTGAAGTTTCCAATAGCGTTTCAACTTCTCCGATTTCTAAACTCTCAACCCACAGACGTGCCTCACCTCCACCCCTCAAGGGACGAGGTGTATTAGGCCGCAAAGTCTCAACACGGGTCACGGCCACATCAAAATCGCGCAGGCCTGGTGGTAATTCTTTTGTTAAAGAGAAGTCATCGGTTTTTGACCCCGCACGTGGACCCCAAAGGATGTGACCTTCAAATTGATCAAAATGCTTCCAATCTAAATGAGCGAATGAAAATAAACCCGGGACAATTACTAATTCATACCCATCCAACTTCGCATCCCGCGCATTGAGGATATCCACATCCACGCCCATAGATCGGAGGCTAGAATAGAATTCGAAGAGCAATTGGAAATAATCAAATCCCTGTCCCTGAGGTTGAATTTCCCACGCCCATTGGCTTGGATAATCAAAAAGCAATGCAACTGGAGCTTGGAGTTGTTTTAACTCTCCAAGTGCAGACAAATCCTTCGCTGCTGCTTCTACTTCTGCCCAAGCGAGTGCTGGTCTGCCGTCGTGGCGATTTAGTCCCGAATGCATCTGCTCTTGCGCAAATGGGGCTTGCCGCCAGCGGAAAAAGCTCACGACTTCGGCCCCATGCGCAACCGCTTCCATTGTCCAAAGTCGAACCATGCCCTCTAGTGGCGCTGGGTTGTAGGGCGCCCAATTCACGGGTCCGGGTTGCTGTTCCATAATCCACCAACGCCCCGTGCCCACAGCGCGGTAAAGGTCATGGTGAAAAGCTTGAAAATCAGGATGCCCTTGTTGTGAAAACCGTGATTTAAAATCTTCATCCGCCGGAATACGGTCTTCTAAAAATCCCAACGGGTAACTATCCCAACTGGCAATTTCCAAATCAGCACCCACGTCAAAATGATCAAAATCCGTGATGCGACCCATATAATTGTGGCTCAGCGGTGCATCCGTATGCATGCGCAGAGCCTCGACCATAGTTTTATTCCAGCGCACAACTTGGTTGGAGGTAAATCGACGAAAATCCATTAAATGCGCGGGGTTAGGCTCTGTTACGGTAAGATTGGGCAATTCGATCTGCGAAATTTCGGATACTTCCATCGACCAGAAAATATTGCCCCAAGCGCGATTTAGCTCTGACGGGCTTTGATATTTTTGTCCCAACCAATCGCGAAATGCCGTTCTGGCCGCGTTTGAATAGCTAATCGTGGTATCATGGCAGCCATATTCATTATCTATCTGCCAGGCGACTATATGTGGATTTTTCCCGTAACGCTCACCCATTTGCCGCGTAATCCGCGCAGCTTCCGCTTTGTAGCCTTCATGACTAAAACAATAGTGCCGGCGCGACCCGTATTTGCGTGTCCGCCCCTCTGCATCAACGGCCAGCATATCGGGGTATTTTTCCACCACCCATTTTGGTGGTGTTGCGGTGGGGGTACCCATCACCACATTCAACCCAGCGCGGCCAAGAACCTCAACAGCTTCATCAAGCCAACCCCAGTCGAATGTACCTTCACTGGGCTCCATACGGCTCCAAGCAAACTCGCCAATGCGTACATAGCTCAACCCAAGCTCAACCATGCGCTTGGCATCATCTTCCCAAATCGCGCGATCCCAATGTTCAGGATAATAGCAAACACCAAGTTTTGGGATCATAGCCGCTTACCTTCGATTACAAACATTGTGGCAGGAAAGGCGCACGGAAGCGCAACACCTTGGTTCATCAGCGTTGTTCCGGTAAGGGTAATTTTGCCATCTCTTAAAGCTACTTTCCCTCTTGAAACCCGCGCCGCCGCCTCGGGGTTGCGTAGCGATATTTCATACCGCGCGTGTGCATCAAGACCAGCTAATCGAAGGGGTTTGGGGCTAGCCCCCTGCCCGACTTCCATTTGAGCGCACATAGCAACGAATTGCGAACAATCTGATGCAACTTGTATTTCAGTTTTGCGCGCAGGATCATCATTGGGACATTGCAGTGTATTTCCCTTATGCATCCAATCGCGATTTTCTTTGTACCAATTGGTGATGCGTTTGAGACTGGTTGCCTCTTCCTCCGTCAATTCACGTGGATCCATTTCAAATCCCATATGGCGGCTCGCGGCCACCCAACCACGAAACTCGATGGGTAAAATGCGCCCCGAGGTGTGGCACTGGCGCGGACCAACATGCGACCCAACTAGCTCGCTCGGGAAGAAGGTTGAGGCGCTGGTTTGCATTTTCCACCGCTCAAGCGCGTCATTGCTGTCAGACAACCAAACGCGATTGGCATATTGTAAGACGCGGTAGTCAATGCGTCCCCCACCTGATGAGCAGCTTTCGAAATCGACATGCGGGAATTTTCGTGTGAGTTTTTCCAAGATGTCGTAGAAGCCGAAAGTGTTCTTATTCCAATCAAAGGGTAAAATCCGATTATGATCCCATTTCACGTAGTCGATATCGTAAGCCTCTAATATCGCCGCAATTTTAGCGTAGATATGACTACGGCAATCGGAGTTTCCAAAGTCCAAAACCAATTGCCCGCGAAATTCGGGTTGATCAATGCCACCCAAAATCCA
>CAZRFT010000355.1:0-4187 GCA_964599255.1 uncultured Neptunicoccus sp.
GCAAGTGCCAAGATGTTCGAAGCCATGGCTGGCGTTTCTTACAAGGTCAGTGATAATGCAAAAATTTCTGCTGGTCTGCGCTATGACAAGATGAGCATTTCTGGGCTGGGTGGTACAGAAGACAATTGGAAAAACACCCGCGCGTTCCTGCGCTACACTAACTATTTTGGCGCTGGGGTCGATGTGGGCGCTAGCGATGTAAATGCAAGTTTTGGGGATGGATCGAATGGGTGGTTCTCTATAGAGCACGCCCAAGGCAACGCCGATCTCTTTATACCAACCATAGGCGCGGTAGCATTGCCCGATGGCGTAGGATCTTCGATGGAGGATTTGGCGCTAAACGTTGGCTTTAACACTCCTTCCTTGCCATTTATCGACTATGTTCGCTTTGGAACCCGCAATACAAGCGAGCTCACGTCTAAATACAACGGCGGTGAGCTGCAGGGTCGCATGCTCGATTTCGCGGTGGGTCGGTCAGTTGGAATCGGCGATATTGGTACTCTAAATTATGAATTAGGTCTCCGCCGGTACGAAGGTGAAGTTTCCCAACACGACTTCAGCGACCCGACGTTTGGTGGATTTTTTGAAGGCACAGGACCTCGTTTAGCTTTGGATGCCAGCTTCCCAATTAACCAAATGGTCAGCCTAGAATTGGGCGCCGCGGTTTCCCATTTGAAAGGGGACAACGGGCTGTTTCTTGACCTAAATCCGGTCAGCATCCCGATTGTCGGCCAACTGTTTGTTGACGGTACCGCCAAGCAATTAGAATTAGAAGCTGGCATTGGTTTGCAAGTGAGCGAAGCCACAAAGGTAATCTTTGGGTATCGACGTCACGAGTTGGACATTGATCCTGGTGTCCTTATTGCGAACTTTGAACAGCAATGGTCGCAAGATGCCGTCTTTGTTAGGTTCAAGAGCAAGTTTTAAACAATTCAAAGGAGCCGCCATGAGCGGCTCCTAATGTTTTAGGCGGCCAGCGAAGCTCAGTAAAATAACGGCAAACAGCACAAGAGCCCCTCCAGTTACTTCCGCGCGCGAAATTGGCTCTGACAAAATGAGCCAAACCCAAATAGGTGATAAAATAGATTCGAGAAGTACTAGAAGCGAGACTTCATGAGCGGGCAAATGGGGTGCTGCGAGGCTGATGAGAAGGATACCTAGGCCAATAGTAAGCCCGCCATTCAAAAGGCTTAGTCCCGCGTCTTGAAGCGGGATGATAAGTCCACCGTCCGAAAATCCAAGCGCGATAGGGGCCGCGACAATCCCGCTGAGGAGTGCGCCCAATGCATTTCCTTTTAGGACATTGGATTTCTTCGACCGGCGTGCGGTGACGAGCATCATTGAAAATGCCAATGCTGAGATTACGGCTAGAAAATTGCCTATCGTCCGACCGCCCCCAAAACCATCCTCGATCATAATAATCACACCGATGATGGCAGTGATGATTGAAATTGTTGCGATTAGGTTTGGCGGTTCGTTATTGACAACCCAACCGATCAGGGCCGCAAAAACAGGGGCAATAGAAAGGATCAATAGCGTTGATGCCACAGAGGTATTTAGCAACGACAAAACATATGTCCCAAAGGCGATCATCATAAAGAACGCAATTAGCGCATCGATGCGATCTGTTTTTCGAAGGAAATCCCCCACGTTCTGTTTGGAAAGATAAAGGGCAAATAGACCAACAACCGAAGCTTGAGTGATGGATCGATAGGCGAGAATTTGAAATCCATCCGCATGCTCGATCAGCCGGATAATAAGGGCAGCGAAGCTCATGCAGAGCGCGCCAGCCAAAACAATAATTATCGCGTGATGGCGCTGCATCGGACCCTCTTTTTGACGTGTAAATTCGACCTAGAAGCTCCTTTCAGATTTGTCCAATATTTCTTCGCATTTCCGACAAAATCCCGCTTGACGGGGGCAGGGTGTGTAACTAGAAGCGCGACACTCAGTGTGCGGTTGTAGCTCAGTTGGTTAGAGTGCCGGCCTGTCACGCCGGAGGTCGCGGGTTCGAGCCCCGTCAACCGCGCCACTGATATCCCCCCAATCGATTATTCCCTGCGTAGTATTGCGGAATTGACTGGCGCCGCTTGGTCATTGAGACTAATTGCGCTTGGGCAACTGATACTTGTCCCGAATTGAGGAGATCCAAATGCGCCTTAGTGACTGCCACAATTTTCAAGATTTTCGCAGGCTCGCGAAGAAACGTCTTCCGGGTCCTATTTTTCACTACATCGATGGCGCTGCAGATGACGAGCTGACTTATCGCCGAAACACCAGTTCCTTTGACGATGTCGACTTGGTCCCAAATGTTTTAGGCGGTGTCGAAAATGTCGATATGTCGGTGGAGGTGATGGGCCAAAAACTAGACATGCCGCTTTATTGTGCGCCCACTGCGTTGCAACGCTTGTTCCATCATGAAGGCGAGCGTGCCGTTGGAAAGGCAGCGGCGAATTTTGGTACGATGTTTGGCGTTTCTTCTCTGGCCACAGTGACGGTTGAAGAGATTGAAAAAATTGCCCCTGGGCCCAAGATGTTTCAGTTTTATTTTCATAAAGATCGTGGCTTGAATGATGCGCTCTTGGAGCGTGCCCGCGCTGCGAATTTTCAGGTCATGGCGTTGACCGTGGATACCATTACGGGCGGTAACCGCGAACGGGATTTGCGTACGGGCTTCACATCGCCGCCGAAATTAACTCTTGGCTCTTTGCTTAGCTTTGCAACACATCCAATGTGGGCTTGGAATTTTTACACCAAAGAAAAATTCGACATGCCGCATTTATCAGGCCATGTCAGCGAGGGCACTAATTTGGCAGTATCCGTGGGTGAATATTTTTCGACGATGTTGGATCAATCGATGAATTGGAAGGATGCTGAAAAGCTTTGCGCGCAATGGAATGGTCAATTCGCCTTAAAAGGCATCATGTCCGTAGAGGACGCAAAACGTGCTGTCGATATTGGCTGCACGGGCATCATGGTGTCCAATCACGGTGGGCGCCAGCTGGACGGGTCACGTGCGCCCTTTGATCAATTGGCGGAGATTTGTGACGCTGTGGGCGACAAAATCGATGTGATCTGTGAAGGCGGAATTCAACGTGGCACACATGTTCTAAAGGCTTTGTCGGTTGGCGCGAAAGCATGCTCGGGTGGGCGGTTATATCTTTACAGTTTAGCTGCTGCTGGTCAGGCTGGTGTCGAGCGCGCGCTTGGAAATCTGCGCACCGAAATCGAGCGAGATATGAAGCTGATGGGAATAACCAGACTTGATCAACTTTCGCGCGAAAACCTACGTTATCGGTAAGTCGGCTGGCGATGAGTAACGACCTCGTCTCAAAGCTTCAGGCAATCGTTGGTAAACGTGATGTCCTTACCAACCCGCGTTCGATGGAGCCTTATTGCAAGGGTTTTAGATCTGGATCAGGCGAGGCAATTGCGGTCGTTCGACCGGGTAAATTGGTCGAGCTGTGGCGCGTGTTACAGCTCTGCGTGGCCGCGGATAGGATCATCATCATGCAGGCCGCGAATACAGGTCTGACCGAAGGTTCAACGCCAAACGGTGTATATGATCGCGAGGCTGTTGTGATTTCGACCAAGCGTATGGATCAGATCCACTCTATCCACGATGGGCGTCAGATTATAGGTTTTCCTGGCGCGACGCTGTTTGCACTTGAAAAGCGCCTAGCCCCATTGGGACGACAACCACATTCCGTCATTGGATCATCCTGCATTGGTGCGTCGGTCGTTGGTGGGGTTTGTAATAACTCTGGCGGTGCTTTGATCGAACGGGGGCCATCCTACACCGAATTATCGCTCTACGCGCAAATTAGGAAAGACGGCACGGTTGAATTGGTTAATCATTTGGGTGTGACGCTCGGTGACACCCCCGAAGAGATACTAACTCGATTGGAGCGCGGTGATTATTCAGATCAGGATATCACCACGAGCAATGCCAAAGCCTCAGATACGGATTACGAAAGGCGCGTCCGCGATGTTAATGCAAAAACGCCTGCGCGTTATAATGCTGATACCCGACGGCTTTACGAGGCATCGGGATGTGCAGGGAAATTGGCAGTTTTTGCCGTTCGGTTGGACACCTATCCAATAAACGCCAATGAAAAGGTTTATTATTTAGGCACCAATGACACTGCGGTATTCACCAAATTACGCCGTGACATATTGGCGACTTT
>CAZRFT010000356.1:0-4325 GCA_964599255.1 uncultured Neptunicoccus sp.
AAAGATACAGAAAACCGCACCCAGTGACATCACGTAGTGGAAGTGTGCAACCACGTAGTAAGTGTCGTGGAACGCACGGTCGACACCTGCTTGTGACAGAACGATGCCTGTGACCCCACCAACAGTGAAGAGGAACAGGAAGCCAAAGGCCCAAAGCATGGGTGTTTTCAGGCTGATTGAGCCGCCCCACATCGTCGCGATCCAAGAGAAGATCTTAACACCTGTTGGAACCGCAATCGTCATAGTCGCGAGCATGAAGTAGCGCTGCTGCGTCAAAGACATCCCAACGGTATACATGTGGTGCGCCCAAACGATGAAACCAAGAGCCCCAATTGCAACCATCGCATAAACCATCGGCAAGTAGCCAAAGATCGGCTTCTTAGAGAAGGTAGAGATGACGTGAGATACGATACCAAAACCAGGAACGATGATCATGTAAACCTCAGGGTGACCAAAGAACCACAACAAGTGTTGGTAAAGGATTGGGTCCCCACCGCCTGAGGCATCAAAGAAGGTTGTGCCAAAGTTACGATCGGTCAGAAGCATTGTGATCGCACCTGCAAGAACAGGAAGCGATAGCAAGATCAAGAAGGCGGTCACAAAGATCGACCACGCAAATAGCGGCGTCTTATGCAACGTCATGCCAGGGGCACGCATATTTAGGAACGTCGTGATCATGTTGATCGCGCCCAAAATCGAAGATGCACCCGATACGTGAACGGCGAAGATCGCAAAATCCATCGACATGCCTTGTTCTGACGTCGAAAGCGGTGCGTAAAGCACCCAACCAACGCCCGAGCCAAGCTGCCCGTTCCCACCTGGAGTGATCAATGAAAGAACAGCAAGCGAAGAACCCGTCACATACATCCAGTATGATAGGTTATTCATCCGAGGGAATGCCATGTCCGGCGCACCGATCATCAGCGGCATGAAATAGTTCCCAAAACCGCCAAAGAGGGCAGGGATCACCACGAAGAACATCATCAAGATGCCGTGGCCAGTGATCATCACATTCCACAAGTGACCGTTTGGCGTACAATCGCCAGCGGCAGAGGCAAACACACGCGCCCCTTCAAGGCACATATGCTGAACGCCTGGTTCCATAAGCTCCAAACGCATGAAAACAGTGAAACAGACCGAAATGAAACCAAGGAGACCTGCGGTAAACAGGTACAAGATTCCGATATCTTTGTGGTTGGTCGACATGAACCAGCGGGTAAAGAACCCAGGCCGGTGGTGGTCATGTGCGGCTGCATCTGCCATTGATGATCCCTCTCTTAAAGATCCGCGCTCGGTTCATACCGAGAGTCGCAATTTTTCAAGGCTCCTTTACCGCGAAACAGATTGGGGAACAAGTTCTCTGATCAGCCAAAACCCTATTCGGGACGCCATGTCGCAGGCTAACATTAGGGGAATAATCGCAACGTGAAGAAGAATTGGCGAAATAGCCCGAACACCGTTAGTTTGATGGGATGATACGTTCGATTCCCCTATTGTTATGCGTTATTTCCACCCCAGCTTGGCCCGAAAATCCGTTGGTGCCCCCAATCTTTCCAACGCTGGCGGATGTAACAGGAGTTGAAGCGGGGGATTTCTTGAATATTCGGGCGCTTCCCTCTGCCAGCGCCGAAGATTTGGGTGATCTTGAAAATGGCACCAGAGTAGAAGTTCTGGGCGTTTCTGATGATACAAAATGGAGCAAAATCCATTGGGGGGAGACATCCGCCTGGGTCTCAAGCCGTTATTTGCAAAGGGTTGATCCAGTGCGGATGGAAAACAGCAAGCTTCCTTTGCCACTACAATGTTTTGGAACTGAGCCTTTCTGGTCAATGGAAGTCACTCAAACTGGGATACTCTACACCGATCCTGAGACGGAATTGAAATTTCAGCCGATTGAGGAAGAGGCCCACGCCTTCTTCGATGCCTCGCAGGCTTTGGTTCAATCCAAAGATTATGCGGCATTAATCGAATACGGAACTTGCTTTGATGGCATGTCGGATCGTGAATATGCGCTTTCAGTGTCGCTGTTCACAAATGGCGGCGCTCTGGGCGGCTGTTGTCAAATTGTGCCTGTAAACAACTAGAAAACCCGCTCAAAACTCTGTTTCAATGCAAGATCGAAATCGGTCATGCTTATGGGCAATCCCAGATCATGGAAAGAGGTCACTCCGTGTTGAGTAATCCCGCAAGGCACAATCCCATCGTAGTGCGAAAGATCAGGGTCGATATTTACCGATATTCCGTGAAAACTAATCCATTTGCGTAAGCGAATACCGATGGCTGCGATTTTATCTTCGCGCATCTCACCAGAGCGTAATCGTTCTTTGTCTGGCCGTTCCACCCAAACGCCAACACGCCCCTCACGAATATGTCCCTCAATGCCAAATTCCTGCAATGCATCAATAACCCATGCCTCTAAAAGCCGCACAAAAGCACGAACATCACGCCCGCGCTTATTAAGGTCCAACATCGTGTAGGCGACCCGCTGCCCCGGCCCGTGATAGGTGTATTGGCCGCCGCGCGGGGATTTATATACGGGGAATTTATTATGCCAGAGAAGATCAGTATCGTTGGCAGAAGTGCCAGCAGTATAAAGGGGGGGATGTTCAAGAGACCAGATCAGTTCTTCTGCCGCCCCCGACGTCATTGCGTCAACGCGAGCTTCCATTTCATTAGAAGCCTGCTCGTAGCTTACTAATGCATCGCTGTACCGCCATTCCATGATCTGCTCTTTAACCGAAGGGACCCGTGGGTGAAAAGATCAATGAACCTTTTTCTTTGGCAGTACGGCGTATAGTTGTGCCGCTTTACAAGCCTCTTTTGTTGGGCTAGGTGCGGCTCACCTCAAAGTGCGGCCGTGGCGGAATTGGTAGACGCGCAGCGTTGAGGTCGCTGTTCCTTAACCGGAGTGGAAGTTCGAGTCTTCTCGGCCGCACCAAATTACACCCGAAATACCCATAATTTTTGTAACAGAAAGCTCACGATCGGGGAAGTAAGCGCCATTGCGATCATGGCGATAATGAATGGAAAGCCAAGTTGTTGGTTTATGAACCAGACGAGGAGGGCGCTGGTCACAAACAGACTGCCCGAGACGATAACAAATCGCGCCAGGTAGTCAGTCATTTTGCCCCCCGCACGGAAAGTGAAATATAGATTGCCCAAAAATGACCACGTGGCGGCGCAAATAAAACCAATGAAATTTGCGATTTGAGCCGGCGATCCTGTGCTCTCTACCTGTGCTGCAACGATGAAATGGATAGCGGTGGAAACAATCCCAACCAGAATGAACCGCGCGATTTGACTCGCAAGCGCGGGATCACGCGTCATCATCCAAACCCATTGTCGAGCGCACTAGGTAAGTGGGGCGATCGCGAACTTCGGTGTAAATTCGCCCGATATATTCACCTAAAATTCCGACTGAAAGCAGGTTTAATCCCCCAAAGAAAAGGATGATAGTAATTGTGGAGCTATAGCCAGGCACATCGCGCCCAAAGACCAAGGTGAAAAGAACGACGAACACCATGTACAGAAATGCCATCAATGCGATCAAAAAGCCCAAATATCCCCACATGCGCAAGGGCAGGGTCGAGCCCGCAAATATGCCATCAAGTGCCAGGTTCCAGAGTTTCCAGAAAGATTGACTGGGTTGGCCCGTGGATCGCTCGGGTCGGTCAAATTCCACCTGATCGGTCTTGAATCCAATCCAAGAGAAGATTTCTTTGTTGAAACGCTTGCGATCGCCCACACGTTTCACGGCTTCGACGACCGTTCGATCGAACAGGCGAAAATCCCCCACATTTTCAGCAATTGGACGTTCGGCAAAAATATTAAAAATTTTGTAAAACCAACGCGCCGTGACGCGTTTCACCGCTGTATCTTCGTCTCGACGGGCGCGTTTCGCGTCTACTATGTCCGCACCGGCGCGCCATTTGGTAATCATCTCTTCAATGACTTCTGGCGGGTCCTGAAGATCCACATCCATAGGAATGACAGCATCGCCTTTGGCGTGCATAAAGCCCGCATAAAGCGCCTGTTCTTTTCCAAAATTCCGCGACAGGTTCACAAGCTGGACTTGCGCCGCTTTCATACGTGCCTTGCTGACGATTAATTCGCCTAGGTCTGTGCTTCCATCATTTACAAAGAGAACAGAAAATTTTGTGCCTTTGTGCTTTTTCTTCAACGAGGTCAAAACACGATCTACCGTTTCGATAAAGATCGGCAACGCCTCTTCCTCATTCAAGAAAGGCACAATCAAAGTGATGTGGTTTTTTGCCATAGCCACAGGTTCCAACCGCTAGTTGGGGGTATAATGCGGGGGGCTTAAA
>CAZRFT010000357.1:0-4710 GCA_964599255.1 uncultured Neptunicoccus sp.
TGATCTACTGTCCAGCTGGGTACCATGCTGATTGAAATTCGATCGTCGACGCGGGAAATCCAAAGTCCAAGCTTGGATTTATAGAATTGATAAAGAGATTCTGAGATGTTTCCGGGGTTCACGCGTTTTGCGCAATCAGCATCGAGCCAAATCTCTTCCAAAGCGGCCGGATGGTTGTTCAAAAAGCGGAGCCGCCTAAACCTAAAACCGAACTTAGACGAACCGAATTTTGGAAGATCAGATGATTTTTTTACGCGGTCTACAGACAGTAATTTTGCTGATGGAAGGCCACCCCCTTCTAATAATTCAAGTCGAAAAAAGGAATAAACTCCATCAAGTTTGTCCGAAACTTTGACGTAGTTGCCCGATCCGTGTTTTCTTTCCAACAAGCCGCGCGATTGGAGTAAATGAAGTGCTTTGCGCAGCGTGCCAACAGCCACACCATATTCATTCGCCATTGCCTTTTCTGGGGGAAGGCGTTCGCCATCGATCAACCGACCCGCGGATATTTCGCGAGCGATGACTTCGGAGATTTGAACAAAAATGGGTAGCGCGATCAGCGTGTTGTCAGATACGTTAGTTTGGCTCGACATAGAAATTGATACACCATTGATTAATCTCTGATAGCGCGCTTAACTCTGGTGAAGCAAGTTGAAAGAACTGTCATGAGTATTGTTCCTATTACCTCGCAAGATGTGGATGCCGCTGAGGTGTCTTGGTTTTCTGCCCTGTGTTCAGATGACTATCAATATCTGGGCGTTCCAGATGGGTCACTGCGAAGCTCTTGGGCGCATTGTTCTGAGATTGTGAAACGCGCGGAAAAGAATGGTTTTCGAAATATACTTTGTCCGTCCTCCTACCAGGTTGGCCAAGATACGTTGTCCTTCGTGGCTGGGTGCGCGCCGATAACTAGCAAGATCAATTTACTGGCTGCGGTTCGTTGTGGAGAGATGCAGCCGATAATGCTTGCGCGCACAATTGCAACGCTTGACCATATGCTGGAAGGGCGTTTGACCATCAATATCATTTCATCCGATTTTCCAGGTCAAAAGGAAGATAGCGAATATCGATATCAACGCTCGCGAGAGGTTGTTGATATTCTAAAACAGGCCTGGACACAGGATGAGATTAACTATTCCGGTCAGATCTATGATTTCAATGGGTTAACCACAGATCCTGCGAAGCCCTATCAGCAAAACGGTGGTCCACTTTTGTATTTCGGTGGATATTCACCAGCAGCCGTAGAGCTTTGCGCAGAACATTGTGATGTCTACCTTATGTGGCCTGAAACCAAAGAAGAGCTGGCAGGCAGAATAAAAACCGTACATGAGCGCGCAGCCCATTATGGTCGAACTTTGGATTATGGTTTGCGGGTTCATATGATTGTGCGGGATACGGAACAAGAAGCGCGCGAGTACGCCCAAGAACTCGTTAGTCAATTGGACGATGAACAGGGTCGCGCCATTCGGGATCGCGCTCTAGATTCAAGCTCCTTGGGTGTCTCTAAACAGGCTCGAAATCGCGAGTTGGCAGATATGGAGGGGTTTATTGAACCTCATTTATGGACGGGTGTCGGACGGGCGCGTTCGGGATGTGGTGCTGCCCTCGTTGGATCGGCAGATCAAATTCTTTCTGAAATTGAAGATTATCAAAAAATGGGCATTCGGGCGTTCATCTTTTCGGGTTATCCTCATCTGGACGAATGTGATTATTTCGGCAAGTTGGTTATGCCAGACTTGAAAACTTGTTCCTTACCAGAGGCTTACGGAAGAGTGCCGGCCAAAGAACCAATGACGCCGCTTGCGGCAGGAGAAAGAAAATAATGGAACGTATTGATCTGGACGAAGGTCTTAGCTTTTCCCGCATCGTATATGGAATGTGGAGAATTAAGGATGGCGATGAGGACACCTCCATCCCGCATGTTCGCGCTAAAATTGACGCCTGTTTAGCGCAAGGAATTACGACCATAGATCAAGCGGATATCTACGGCGACTATGGAGCGGAGGCGGTTCTGGGCGCGGTCCTAAAAGATGCGCGATCACTTCGAGATCAAATTCAAATTGTGACCAAATGCGATATTGTCGCCCCGATCGGGATACATTCGGACAAGCCGATAAAATATTACGACACGTCCGCAGCGTATATTTCTCAAGCAACCGAAAGGTCGTTGAAAGAGCTGTCAATAGAGCAAATCGACGTGCTTCTTATTCACCGGCCTGACCCGTTTATGGATGCAGATGAAACAGGGAAAGTATTGGACCGATTGGTCGATGAAGGAAAGGTAAAGGCCGTGGGCGTATCGAATTTTCGTCCTTGGGATATTGAGCTGCTTCAATCCAGAATGGATACACCATTGTTAACCAATCAGATCGAAATTTCCGTGATGGAGACGGCATCACTAACGAACGGAGATCTTGCCTATGCGCAACAGCATCGGATGCCGTTAATGGCATGGTCGCCTCTCGGTGGCGGGCGTCTTTTCGACGACTCGAACAAAGCACTTGCAGATGTATTGAACAGAATTGCGAATGAACAAAGCGTAGAAATCTCGGCCGTGGCGGTTGCGTGGCTTTTGGCACATCCTGCTCAAATCATGCCCGTTATGGGGACTAATAATTTGGATCGGATCGCCGCGTTGGGTGATGCGATGAAAGTGAAAATGGACCGGATCACTTGGTTTGAAATTTACAGTGCATCCATAGGAAATGAGGTTCCTTGAAGCGGGGGGCGGGGTGTCTTAGCGGGTTAACAATCAGTTAAAAAATATGCGCCTTCTTTGCGTCGATTTTAAATCCGACCTTATCACCAATCGATAAATCAATGTTTTGATGGGCCGCATATCTAAATTTTGTTTTCTTTTCGCTTAGAAGTTCCAGCACTGTTTCTGTGCCCAGGCGCTCAACGAGGGTTACTTTGCCCTTTATTGGACCTTTCGCGTCAAGAATTAAGTGCTGGGGGCGAACCGCAAGTTTTACCTTTGAACCTGGCTTCTTCTCTTGGGATACCAATCGGACACCCGAGATTGCCAAACCTTCGCCTTCAAATTTTGCTTTGTCGCCTTTGGCACTGACTTGACCGAGTTTTCCGTCGAAAAAGTTGATCGCAGGAGAGCCAAGAAAGCCCGCAACAAACTCATTTGCGGGATTGTTGAAAAGGTCCATCGGTGCGCCCACTTGCATCACCTCGCCATCTTTCAGGACAACAATCTTATCTGCGAGTGTCATTGCTTCCACTTGATCATGGGTCACATAGATCGTGGTGGCTCCAAGCTGATTGTGAAGTTTTGCAATTTCAACGCGTGTGTCATGGCGAAGGGCGGCGTCCAAGTTTGAGAGTGGCTCGTCGAACAAGAAAACATCGGGATCCCGAACAATGGCACGCCCAATCGCCACACGCTGCCTTTGGCCACCCGACAGCGCCGCAGGGCGTCGATCAAGTAGATGTTCCATCTGCAGGATTTTCGCTGCAGATTCGACGCGCTGGGCAATTTCCGTTTTGGAGAATTTTTGTAGATCGAGCGAAAATGCCATGTTGTGAAAGACCGTCATATGCGGATAAAGCGCATAAGACTGGAATACCATCGCGATGCCGCGTTTTGAGGGCGGTAGATCCATGACAGGGCGATCAGCAATGATAATCTCGCCGCTTGTCAGGCTTTCTAATCCGGCAATTAATCGCAAGAGGGTCGACTTGCCGCATCCAGATGGACCGACAAAGACAACGAATTCACCTTTGTTAATCTCTAAATCGACATCGCGGATTACATGTGTTTTGCCGAAGAACTTGTTAACGTTGTTAAGTGCGACTTGGGCCATCTATAATTCCTCGAACTTTGCGGTAAGTGTGTCGAAGTCAAAGCAGCACCGCAAGACTTGCTTTGATGAGATCCGGTCAAAGATGATCTGGCTTTCGCCGCCTGTGATCTCTGACATTTCATTTGCCGCCATGAAGGCAGGCTGATTTTTCCGCCATTTCAAAAACTCAGAAAATTGAGTGTAGACTGAATTGGCGCGTTTGGCCTCGTCCAATCCCGCACGCGTTAGATGCGCTTCAGCGATGGGCAGCCAAGTTTTATTCGCATTTGAAAATCCCCCATTTGGCGCATCCTTCTGCCAGACCATTGGTGTACGGCATGTGTCCCGTCCCAAGAAACTCGGTGCGAATTCGATGCCCCATGGGTCTTGCATTAACTCAACGGGAATGTCTTGCACATCTTCCAGCGCAAGTTCTTCTCCCTGATAGACGCAGGTAGAGCCGATCAAACAAGTTTCCAGCTTCAGCAGCAGAAGCTGAAGCGCTTCAATCTGATCCACATTCAATCCAAGCGGCGCAAGTTGGCGCGTGGCCGAACGTGGTACATCGTGATTTGAAAAGGCAAAGCTCAATCGCCCGGTACCATTAAACGCACTGACCGCATCTTGGATTTGAGCCTTCAATCCCGCGACATCCAACCCGTCCCAGGCCAAAAGGTTGAAATTGTAGGTGGCGTGCAATCGCCCATTTTCTGTGAAAGTTTGACTGGCTTTTATCGGGTCGTCGCCATGCAATTCACCCATCAAATAGCGATCTTCGTAGGTGTCAGCGGTTTTTCTGTACGCCTCGCTAAACCCTTGAATTGATGGTTGATTTAGTTGCGCTGTGTCATGCGCTTGGCGAAAAAACGGTTGGTTTTTTTGATGAAACCCACTGGGCTCAAAATCCAAATTTGCC
>CAZRFT010000358.1:0-18136 GCA_964599255.1 uncultured Neptunicoccus sp.
ATGTTTGGTGGTGCGCGCATTCCCGACCCAGAGTTCAAGGACAAGGCACGAACGAAAACTCTCTCGGGTTTGTCGGAATACTATGAAGAGGCTCGGAAATTCGCAAAAATTATGACCGAGCGCTCGCTTCAATCCTACGGCAAAGAAAATGTTGTTGTGACAGGTGGCGGTCCAGGCGTCATGGAAGCCGGAAATAGGGGTGCAGAAGACGCAGGTGGTTCGTCAATCGCGCTTAATATCGTACTGCCCTTCGAGCAGGCACCAAATGAGTATTGCACGCCAGAGCTTTGTTTCAACTTCCACTATTTTGCGACCCGCAAAATTCATTTCCTGATGCGTGCAAAGGTTGTCACCGCGTTTCCAGGTGGGTTTGGAACTTTGGATGAGCTGTTTGAGACACTCACGCTGATACAAACGCATCGGATGAAACCCGTTCCCATCATGCTGTTTGGGGAACAATTCTGGCGATCTATTATCAATTGGGATGCGCTGTCAGACGCGGGAACAATTTCCGCAGACGATCTAGATTTATTCACATTCGTTGAAACTGCTGAACAAGCGGTGGCCTATATGGATAGCTGGACCCCACCCGCACGGTTTACCTAGGCGTCACTCGTCAGGCTTCAATAGGTATTCAACAAGCTCTGTGCGCTGAAAAAATCGAAAATTATCGTCGGATACCAAGGTCACGCGAATGATGTTTTCATCATCGCGCCAAACGCTGATGCCTTCTAGATTATCATGCCGTCCGTAATCTGAGATCAGCAGGGTTTCGCCATCTATCAATCCGTTCGCACCAATCGAAAACCGACGAATACGGGTCGAAAAAGCAATGCCTCGAAAGCCACGCTCCAAAAGATAGAATTTTCCATCTGGACCAATATCGGCCCCTGCGATCAGATACTCCCCCAATCGCTCAATGCTACCAAACCGATCCCAGCGCCCATCTGCAAACCGATACAAAGGGAAAGGGCGCTCAAGATTCCCCGATCGTTCTGGCACCGTATAAAGCCGACCCAAACCGTCAATCGCCAATGCCTCGAGTGAGGAATTGGTTTGAAGGGCTTGAAAATCTGGATGCCCCGGCAGGTTTTCTGCAGCGCCATCCAAGGATGGATAGCGGCGCACGCGGTGAAACCCTTCAAAAGAGATAAAGGCCACGCCATTGGATCCAATTGCAAGACCTTCGGCATCGAAATTTGCGGATGTCACGGGATTGCCATCAATTTTTCGAACGGGTTTGATTTCCCCAAAATCAACCCCAACGATGCGCCCATCCCGCCGCGTGATCGCGCCTTCGACAAAATTTCCACGATCCGACACGGCGACAAAATAATCACCCCTATCATCAAGCTCGATCGCGGACAGTCCCCCAAAACGATCGTCAGAGCGTTCTAGGCTGATGGAAGAGGCGAATTCCAACGCATCTGCCCACAGTCCTGAAGCCATCGAAAGGGAAAGCGTAGTCAAAGTTATTTTGAGGCAAGTACCTTTTTGCATTGGGCAGGTAGGTCATCCATTGTGAATTGACGTGGATGCTTTTTCTTGGGCACCGGATCTTTTTTCTTTTTCTTCTTCTTTTTCTTAGCGTTCGGATCTGGCTCTGGCGGGTTCAAAGCATCCGTTACCCACCACTCCAAAGTCTTATCGCATCCCAAGCCCCCTTTGGAAAGCTGCGATACAGTTGGGGTTTGTTTTTCGCAAAATTTTGATCCTTTGGGACATTTTAGGCGGACATGAAAATGATAGTGATGACCCCAATAGGGGCGAATTTTTTGCAACCATCTTCGATCGCCTTTCACATTTTCACATAAGAAAATCTTTACAGGCGGCGTGACAAAAATTCGATCTACTGCTTTATCAGAGGCGGCAATCTTCATGACGCGCAGATGATCTGGCGTCCAATTTGAATTTATCTGTGTTTGGTCGCTGGAGCGCACCGAGATGGAGCTAATGGATTCCCTTTGTTTCTTGGAAAGGTTCAGCCGTTTTGCAGGCAACATCCACATATCGACATCTAAACCAGATTGATGGCTCGCGTGGCCTGAAATCATCGGACCTCCACGGGGCTGGTTCATGTCCCCGATATAGATACCCTTCCAACTTGTTTGATCGGCAACCTTCGCGCTTACCCGCTTGATATATTCGATCAGCTCTGGATGGCCCCAATTTCGTCCTCGTGACAGGCGCATGGCCTGCCAGGTTGGACCCGTTTCAGGAAGCTCCACACCGCCTGCCAAACAGCCGCGTGCATAAGCACCGATAGATTGGGGTGCTTGGGCCGATCCAGTGGCATGACCGCCCAATAAAAATCGCGCCTCTTTCTCTTCCGCCCAGCCCTTTGTGGTCCAACCGACCAAACATAGAGCAACAGCAAGAAGACGAAATAGGACCATGTGATTACTCGCGTTTATCTTGGACCCAGAAAAGGAAAGCCAAGCCGATGAAGAACAGAATAATAACCGGTGCAAAGCCAAGTCGTTGGCTACCTGTTAGGGTAGTAAAAATGCCAATGATGCCCGGTGCTAGAAACGCCGTTGCTTTTCCCGCCAACGCGTAGATGCCAAAGGACTCCGTATAGCGACCGCTCTCCGTTTGAAAGATGACCATGGTGCGTGATGCGGCTTGCAATATGCCGCCGGCCGCGCCCAAAGCTACACCACAAACCCAAAGAACTTTATCTGGGAATGTGCTGCCTTGGCTAAGTACGGCGCCGAAGAAAGTTTCGCGTGAAGTGCCGACAATCAGTACACACACCACAACCAACACCCAAATGCAGGCGATGATGACGCGCTTGGGGCCATATTTCTTGTCAAGAAAGCCGCCGATCCAAGTGAACAATGCTGCGGCAACGCCCGCTACAATCCCAAAAATTCCAATCTGCGTGATTGACCACCCCAAGACGCCAGAGGCGTAAATGCCGCCGAAAGTGTAAGTCGCGAATAAAGCGTCGCGATAGAACATCGACGAAACCATATAGCTTCCCAGTGATACGTTATCGAACATAGATCGAATGGTTTTCACCAAATTGCTAATCGCTGTACCAACGACGTTTTGAACTTTTTTTGTTGGTCTTTCTTCTTTTACCCAAAGGAAGAAGGGCAGCATAAAGACCACATACCAAAGTGCAGACAGCGGCCCGGCCAGACGCGTACCCTCTTTCATCGCGGCATCGAGCCCAAAGGGAGGCGCCATACCAATCAGAGTTTTCCCGTTATCTTGTTCCATAAAGAACAGAAGCATAATGAACAGCAAAACAAGCCCGCCAACATAACCCAATGCAAACCCATTACCAGAAAGCGAACCCGTATCTTCGCGGTTGGTGATATCAGGAATCAGACTGTTCACAAAAACGAGGCTTAGTTCCATCCCAAGCAAGCCAATGGCGAACAGAACAAGTATCCAGAAATAATTTTCCATACCCGGCACAGCCCACCAAAGCCCAGCGGCGCCAAACACATAGAGAAGCGAGAAGAACACAATCCATGGACGACGCACTTTGGTCACATCAGAGATTGCGCCGAGAACTGGAGCTGACAAAGCAAGGATTATACCAACAGCGGAAATCATAAAGGCCCAAACCGCCTGACCCTTAACCGGATCACCCACCACAAAACTTGTAAAAAACGGGGCGAATGTGAAAGTCAGCAGAACGGTGGAATAGGGTTGGGACGCCCAATCATACAAAAGCCATCCCCACATGCGTTTCTTGTCAGTTGTCATTTTGTCCCCAATTCACGTTTAGACCCGACTAGAACAGCCTTCACCGATTCAAGCAAGGTATTTTCAGGTTTCGGGCGGCCATTCCCGGGTATCTTCGGCCGCTATCCAATTTTTAATCCAATCGGGCATTTCCGGGTTCCAGTTTTCTAATCCCATTGCCTTGCCCAGCTCATCGGTTGGAATAATTCCATCTTTCTTAGAATACGCCACCCCACGGTAGAGCGCGTTATGCGCGGGCTCGTCCCCCACCCACATCGTTTGAACCATATAAAAGAACCGCTCATCCCGCCCCGCGATGCGGCACGTGATCTTTACTTTATCAAACATCTTCACCCGCTTTCGAAACCGCACCGAAACCCCTGCGATGGTCAATCCCCAACCATTTTGACGCAGCGCTTTGGCCAGCCCCGTTCGCACCCCAAAGGGCAGGCGGTTGAGATCGAAAATCGTAAGTGTGCGCCCATTGTTCAGCTCGCCAAATGCATCAATATCCCAAGGCATGATGCGGTGGTAGCTGACAAAGGTTTTATCGGGTCCCATTGGCTTGCGACCCCAGACCTTCAGTAGTGCCAAAAAGAATCTAAAAAACGGAAACATGGGCGGAGTTTTGACGTGCAGCGTTTTGCTTGTCGAGAATGACGCCCCGTCGCTTGTAAAACGGAATAAGGGGGGTTAGCTGTATCCCAACAGAAGGAATTGGACCATGGAACCGTTCGTATTAACACTACTTTTTATTCTTAGAATTCTGCTTTGGATTATGATTTTTCACATCGTGATGTCTTGGCTTATTCGCTTCCAGGTTCTGAACTATCACCAGCCGATTGTGCGTCAAACCTATCACGGGCTAGAGCGTATTTTGGAGCCGATCTATCGTCCCATCCGAAGCCTGCTCCCACCCATGCAAGGGCTCGATTTCTCGCCAATTATTGTTTTCATTGGGATCTATTTTCTTCAGCAAGCCATCCCAGCTTATCTGTTATAAAAGAAAGCCCATGCGGGGAACACGGGCTTTCAGTTTGTCTGGCTATTGGGCAGAGGGTGGAGCCCATAACCAGTCGGGACACTCACTTTCGATAATCTCAGAATTGCGTGTTTTCGCGATTCCTACAAATCAAGTGTGCTCTAATTTGTGTGAAGAAACGGTGAAGAAGTTGTGATGAATTTGGCAGTTTGGTCAGGTCCTCGAAATCTTTCTACGGCTATGATGTATAGCTTCGCCCAGCGCCCAGATACGCGGGTTTGGGATGAACCGTTTTATTCAGCATACCTAACCCGCACGGGCCTTGATCATCCGATGCGCGATGAAATCATGGCGGCTTATGAGCCTGACTATGACAAAGTCATCGCCGCTTGCGTGGAACCGAGTTCGGACGTCTTTTATCAAAAACACATGTGCCAGCATTTTGATGTCACTGACGATATGCGCTGGGTGCTGCGGCTAACCAATGTCCTTTTGATCCGCCATCCTCAGCGTGTGATTGCAAGCTATGATGCAAAGCGCGAAAACCCCAAAGCAGAAGAGTTAGGGTTTGCGATGCAAGCGCATCTGTTTGATTTGCTCAACGACGCAGGACGGCCCCCCATCGTGATCGATGCAGGCGATATTCGCCAGGATCCAGCGGCGATGTTGCAAAAGCTCTGTGATGCGCTTGAGCTTCCCTTTGATCCAAAAATGCTGTCTTGGCCCAAAGGTGGCATCCCAGAGGATGGTGTTTGGGCCAAACATTGGTACCCTGCGGTTCACAACTCCACCGGCTTTGCTGGTGCAGAGGGTGCAATGCCCCAATTGCCAGCACATCTAGAGGAAGTCATGGCGTCTTGCTTGCCCGACTTTGAAAGGCTCTATTCCGAACGCCTTCGGCCTTAGCGTTTGTTACGCGCGGCCAAAAGCTTCAGTCGCAATGCATTGATTTTGATAAATCCAGCTGCATCTTTTTGATCATAGGCACCAGCATCATCTTCGAAGGTTACATGCGCCTCTGAATACAGACTATCATCTGACCAACGACCCACTGTAGTTGCAGACCCTTTGTAAAGTTTCACTCGTACCGTGCCATTGACCCGCTCTTGGCTGTGATCAATTGCAGCTTGCAACATCTCACGCTCTGGGCTGAACCAATAGCCATTGTAAATCAGCTCTGCATAACGTGGCATCAACTCATCTTTTAAGTGCGCCGCACCGCGATCAAGCGTGATCGACTCGATGCCGCGATGAGCTTCAAGCAAAATGGTCCCGCCCGGTGTTTCATAAATTCCCCGCGATTTCATGCCCACATAACGGCCCTCAACCAAATCAAGACGTCCAACACCATGCTTGCCACCATATTCATTGAGTTTCGTCAGGATTGTTGCCGGGCTCATCGCTTCGCCGTCAATGGCAACCGCATCACCTTTTTCAAACGTGATTTCGATATGCTCTGCCTGATCGGGCGCATCCTCTGGGTGCACTGAGCGTTGATATACATAGTCAGGCGCCGCTTCGGCTGGGTCTTCTAAAACTTTCCCTTCAGAAGATGTGTGCAACAGGTTCGCATCCACTGAAAATGGTGCCTCGCCGCGTTTATCTTTGGCAATCGGGATTTGATGCGCTTCGGCAAATTCCAACAGCTTTGTCCGCGAGGACAAATCCCATTCCCGCCACGGCGCGATCACTTTAATATCTGGGTTAAGCGCATAGGCCGACAGCTCAAAACGAACCTGATCATTCCCTTTACCCGTCGCGCCATGGGCAACTGCATCCGCACCTGTTTCTGCGGCGATTTCAACCAATCGCTTCGAAATCAACGGACGGGCAATAGACGTGCCCAACAGATACAAACCCTCATAAACCGCATTTGCGCGAAACATCGGGAAAACAAAATCGCGCACGAATTCTTCGCGCACATCTTCAATAAAGATGTTGTCGGAATTGATGCCCAAAAGCTCTGCCTTTTTGCGGGCGGGCTCCAGCTCTTCGCCTTGGCCAAGATCAGCGGTAAAGGTTACCACTTCGCAGCCATATTCAGTCTGCAACCATTTCAAAATGATCGAGGTATCAAGCCCGCCTGAATAGGCCAGCACAACTTTTTTCGGTGCGCTCATTTTACCGTTCCAAATGTAAATTTGTTTCGCGCCCTTTAGGTTGTTTTTAGGCGCAGAACAAGATCAGCTTTCGTAATCTGACCCAAACCATTTGCGCACCAGCTCGCCATATTCCCCGCTTTCGCGAAGCCGCAAAAGCTCTCGGTTAATCTCTTCGCGCAAATTCGATCGTTGCGGCAATGCAAAACCATATTTCTCAGGATTGAATGGACGCGATGCCACCTCAAATTCGCCGCGCCCCTCGTTTTGAGCAAAATAAGCAAGGATAGGGGCATCGTGCACAATGGCATCAAGCTTGCCTTTGCGCAGCTCCTCATACAATTGGCCTAAATCCGCATAGGTTCGGTGTTTGATATCGCGTTGGGTCAAATAGCGTGAGGATGTCGATCCAGCGGTTGTGCCAACCCTGCGGCCATCAAGATCCGTAACTGAATCGATTTGCGCCCGTAGCTCTTGCACGGTCAGGCTCGCCGTTATTTGGGCAACAAACGCCGATACGACAAACAATCCAACCAGAATTAGGACATAAGATAACATACGCCCCGCCGCGGTCAGCGGGGTAAAGATTGTAAAACTTGCATTGGTTACAACCGAAATTGCCCACCACATTCCTTCTTCCAGAGATTTCGGTTTCTTAAGGCCGTCGAAATGTGGGTGCTTACGCTCAAAAAATGCAATCATTCCGCCAGCCAAAACAAACAAACCAATTGCGGCCAACGCCAAAAGAAAAAGTTGTGGATTTAAAAGTGCGTCGAAAATCGAGCTTCCATCGCCAATGGGTGTAAGGATCGCTAGACCGCTATCAAAAATCGGCTGCGTGAAATCCATTAGTTTTTCCCGCTCAGATGTTACCGAAATATTTGCGGCCGCCAGATCAGCTTTCCCTTCAATGGCCGATTGCAACATATCAGCGAATATTAAATGCTCTTTAAATTGCGTTTCTGCGCCAAGAGCCGTCGCAATTTTTTCCCACAGCTCAATAGAAAATCCGGTCCATTCACCATTTTGGCGAAAGGCAAAAGGTTTTCGTTCAATCGTAGAAACCTGATAAACGGATTGAGCAAAAACTGTTCCCGACAATAGGCAAAAAATAAAAATCAAAAATATTCGTTTCATTTGGACCCCAACAAATGACTTTCTCAACACGGCTTGCGCCGCGCATCAAACCCCTTCATAGCTTAATTCAAGTTTGAGGCAAATATGACCAACTTTCAAAAACAAGCCGAAGCCGCAACGTCAAAAATGCGAGAGCTCTTTCCGGCCACGCCCTGTCAAAAAAATGAATTCCTGTCCGAACAATATGGCGCAGATATTTATTTGAAACGCGAAGACCTTAGCCCTGTGCGTTCATATAAAATTCGGGGCGCGTTTAACGCGATGGGCAAGGCGATAGAGGCAGGTGTGAAGAATTTCGTCTGCGCAAGTGCTGGAAACCACGCGCAAGGCTTTGCTTTTGCTTGTCATCACTTTGGGGTGAAGGGGCGGATTTATATGCCCGTGACCACGCCCAAACAAAAAATTGGTAAAACCGCGGCCTTTGGTCGTGGCGCGATCGAAATCATGCTGGAAGGGGATTATTTCGATGAAACGTTGGTTGCCGCAGAAGCTTTTGCGACCCGCGAAAACGCTCAAATGCTCCCGCCTTTTGACGACGAAGATGTGATCGAGGGTCAGGCCTCTGTTGCCGTGGAAATCATGGAAGAGATGAAGACGCCGCCTGATTTGATCATCGCGCCAGTGGGCGGCGGTGGGTTGTCCGCTGGTCTTTTATCCTATTTTGGGGATCGCGTGGATCTACGCTTGGTGGAACCCTTGGGGGGGCAAAGCTTGCATGCAGCCCTCGACGCTGGACAGCTTGTGACCTTGGATAAGGTCGATAATTTTGTTGATGGGGCGGCGGTTGCGCGCATCGGTTCAGCCAATTTTGAAATTTTGAAACATCAACCAATCAATAACGTCTGGGGAATTCCAGAAGATCGCCTTTGTGCCACGATGGAGCAAATGTTAAATATCGAAGGGATCGTGCTAGAGCCCGCTGGCGCCCTGTCGATTGATGCCTTGAAAGATATCACAACAGAGATCCCTGGAAAACGTGTGGTTTGCATAGTCTCGGGCGGGAACTTCGATTTTGAGCGTCTTCCGGATGTCAAAGAGCGCGCACTTCGCTTTGAAGGGTTAAAGAAGTATTACATCTTGCGCATGCCACAGCGACCGGGCGCCTTGCGGGAATTCTTAGAATTGCTTGGGCCAGATGACGACATCGCTCGGTTTGAATATCTAAAGAAAAGCGCGCGGAATTTCGGCTCTGTCTTGTTGGGTATCGAATCCAAATCCGCAGATGGGTTTTCTGCGCTAGAGGCGAAGATGCTAAAGAGCGGATTTACGTTCCAAGACATCACAAAGGATGAAGTCTTGGCGCAATTTTTAATCTGATGCTGTTGAATTACCAAATTTTTGGGGAGAAGAGCGATCACCCAACGCTGATCATCGCCCACGGACTTTTCGGATCCTCACGGAATTGGCGGGCAATCGCACGCCAACTTTCACGCGATCGGCAGGTCGTCACAGTCGACATGCGCAATCACGGCGAAAGTTTCCATAACGAGGTACATGATTATCCATCGATGGCCGAAGATTTGGCGAGCGTCACTAGGCATTTCGGGGCGCCTTGTGACTTGCTTGGTCATTCAATGGGTGGGAAGGCTGCGATGTTTCTTGCATGTATCGAACCTTCGCTGATCAATCGCCTCTTGGTGATCGATATCGCGCCAGTTCGCTATGATCATAGTCATTTAGAGAATATTAACGCACTTTTGGCGCTCGAATTAGATCGCATTACCTCAAGGAGCACCGCTGACGAGGCGCTTAAAGCCAGCATTCCAGATGATGTGGTTCGGGCCTTTTTGGTGCAGAGTTTGGTTATCGAAGAGGGCGGAAATCGATGGATGTTGAATTTACCGGTTCTGAAGACCGCGCATGATGATGTGTTGGGCTTTCCAGAGGTAGAGGGTCAGTTTACGGGATCTGCTTTGTTTCTTTCTGGAGGTCAATCTGACTATGTCACTTCATCACATAACGGACTGATTTTACAACATTTTCCAAGTACCGAATTTGAGATTATAGCCAAAGCAGGTCATTGGGTTCAAGCGGAAGCGCCTAGAGAATTTATTGAAGCTGTGTCTGCCTTTATTAAATAAAATCAGTGGCTTACGGATTGTAACTTAGGTGACTTGGTGCGTTTTCGATAAAATTAGCCTTAGAGTTTTCGTAAAGCGAAATGACATGGGTTAAATCGACTTCTGTGCTTGAGCCGTTTTGTGCTTTTTTTTCACCTTCTGAACAATAGGCTGCTAAATCGCTAAATCCTAAATTTGCAGCCGATCCTTTTAAGAAATGCATCGCGCTGCTCAGTTCCTCCCCGGCCAGCTCTGAGCCACGTAAGGCATCAATGGCCTCATCTACCTCTGCAATGAAAACATCAACAATTTCGGCGAAATCTTCAGCCCCAATTTCGTTTTCCAGCTCTTTGACTTGACCCCAATCTATCATTTTTACCTCATCGACTATTTTTTCCAAAACGAGAAGTCACCAAAGGTCCATTTGCTTTGTATTGAAGTGCTTCTAGGATAATGCCGTTGGTGTTGGCTGTAGCGACATCATTTACCCGTCCATCAGATTCGTAGATGCCAGAATTCCACCCAGAGCCGTCTTGGCTTCTTGCCGCCAGGATATACTGCACCAATTCACCCGTGTATTCTGTGCCAAAAATGACGTCCCAGCCGAAAACGGTTTTCGTACTTACCGTTCGTTTGTCGGGATGGCTTGTGCCGTCGTCGGCTAGGGCATTCCATGCAACGCCGTTGGCAAATACCGTGTTGTAAATAAAGTAAGGCGCCTGATTTATGTTGTCCTCTGACACGGCCGTAAATGTGCCCGTTTCATGGTATCGTGCTTCTTGCGCGAGATAGAGCCGATTGGCCAGCTCGCGTGCATCCCGATCAAACCCGAATTCAATTGCTGTTAGGATATAAGGCTCTGAAACAACGTAGTTATGAGCATCGAATTCCGAATAGCTACGACTATCCACGGCGATTTCTTGTCCCCCAACTGTTTCAAATCGTAGATAGTCGTCAGATCGGGATGCAGACATTGCATCTACACCCAAAAGGCTGAGCGCGCGTGCGCCATATTCCTCGTATCCCAATCGCCCCTCTTGAACCAATTCGGGTGTACCGGTTTCTTCGCTAATTCGGGCACCGAACATTTGGCCTTGATCAAGCATGGCCGCAAAATTCCAAGAGCTTAGAATCTCGCCAGCCTTTTTGCTGTGTTGTGGATAATCAAATACCAGAATATTCAGCGGCACGGACATCCGCGCGACATCCAATGCTGACCAACCAACCCCTAGTTCCGTTGGTTGATTTGCATAATTCGTCATCTCCAAGCTGCGTGTATCGTATACCTTATTTGGCAGCTTCCCATCAAATAGTGGAAGATCCGCCAACGTCGTCAAAACCTTGCCCATCCGTTCATCAAAGGCTGCAATATCAATAATGCCCAAGCGTTCAGCGGATATCATGCCCAATAGGTAAGAGGCTTGGTCCCAGATCGTTGTAGACGGGAAATTGTTCACAGAATTTACCAGTCCCGTATCGACTTGGGTGTTCTTCTCAAAATATTGCCAGGCGAGTTTTGCCCGGGCGAGGTCTTGCGCATTTAGTTTCCCAACAGGGGCCAATAGCAATTTGTTTTCAGAGGTTTCGATCACCGAACCCGCAGTCGGCCGCAGCGACGACGCTACCCCAGTTTCAAGCGACAAAGCGATGCTTGCGGCCAAAACCAGCCCGAGAATAAAGGCGATGTGACTGCGCGCTTTCACTAAATTTGTTCTAAAACTCATACGGTGCGCCTCCCCCAAAACCACCTCTTCGGCGCACTCGCATCCGCGGGTCGCCAAAGAGCGGCATATATCAACACCGTCATGGCGTAGGCATTGATGCTTGCCCAAAACCCGTTGACGATAAGATTGGTTAGTTCATGGGGTGAGCCCACCAATAAATGGCGGATCCCCGCAAAGGCAAAAATAATAATGGTTAGGGCTACAACCGCGATTTGTGGCCAGACCAAGGGAAGGAAGTTTCCGCTGTTGCGGACCTTTGGCGTAACATTGAATCGAATTTCCCGCCCACAAATCACTGCCCACAAAGCCTGAAGGTTGAATGAGAAAAACGCGATGTTCAGCATCTTGCCCTTTCTATTATCAATCCCCCATGCGCCGCTGGCAGAAGCCAATTCATTTACAATCAAGAAAGGCAGAAGATGGGCGAAAAATTCCCAGCTAAAGCTTTGCACCGGCGCTATTCCCGTCACCAATGAAAAGAGGGGTGCAAAGATAAATACCGATATCCAAATTGGCGCTAAATATGACCAAAAGGTCATCGCGTAATAAAGCTTATGTTGAAGGCTTAATCCTGATTTAAAAAGCGGATTATCATTCCACAATATATCCAAAGAGCCGCCTGCATATTTAAATCGTTGCAACACCCAACTTTGCAGATCGAGTGGGGACAGCATTTTTGATTCAACATGGGGATGAAAGACTGATTTCCAGTTTTCATCCTCGTCCTTGTGCAAAAGGATAGAGGTGTAGATATCCTCAGAGACGTGAAACTTGTAAGGTGTCAGTTCCGTTGAACAGGCATATTCCGTAGCAATGGCATGACGCAAAGCAGCACGACGATTTGGGTTGGGTTCATTAAGGATATGTCGTTCGACCTGTTTTTCAACCGAACTTGGAAAGTCACGCAGTGCGGCCGTCATAATGGCGGAGCGACGATGGATCGATCCCGCCCCACAACAAAAAGAGGCGTGATGTCGATTGCGACGTCGTAGAATAACATCGTAAAAAAGTTTGGGATCAGAAATGAACGGATCCTTACCGATCGTAATTGGGCCCATAATACACTCAAGCAAATGACAGATCGATCGCCCGATCCCGCCTAAAAAACGCGCACCAATTTCGGGCAAGCGTGTCCCATCAGGGATATCATAAAACCACTGCGGCGTTTGAACCCACGCGACTTTACGATCCTTGAAATAGCCAAGGGTGTTTTCCAAAAAGCTGGGGAATACCCGCGTGTCCGCATCAAGAATGACAATAAAATCACCATCGCTATGTTCCATCCCATTGCGAAGGTTCCCCGCCTTGTACCCAATATTAGAACCTCGGGTTAGATAGCGGACTCCTTCTTCTTCTGTGACACGGCGCATCGCTTCTCGGTTCCCATCATCCAAGACATAAATTCGAACCGACACATTGCTTGGGTGCCGCATCGCGCAAGCATCCCGAATTGAATAACGGACCAGCTCTGGGTCTTCGGTGTAGGTTGGAATAAAAACGTCGACCGAAATGCGTCGACGCCCCTTAACACCAGACACTTCTGATAGATGTACAGGGCATTTTTGCTGTGGCGTATCTTTGATGGACCAAAGGTTATAAACGAACAGCAACAAGCCAACATAGGCAACGCTTTCGGCGGTAACGACCGCCGTTGAAAAAAACATCGCTTCTGGATTAAGCGATTCCGTCCAGCGCCAAAAAAGATAGCGAGCGCCCAAGGCAACTGCCGCGACTGCCAAAACCTGCCAGACAAACTCTGTCACCAATGAATGTGGCAAGGAAGGTGGGGGTCTGCGGTCTTCAAAATCAGAAAAATAGAATTTTTTAAGCCTTCTTGGCACGATGTATCCCCTACAAATTATGGCAGCTCATAGGGCAATCGATCTAAGATTCCGTTAGAAAGATTGTTCAAATTTTTCATATTTCACGAATCTTAATCCTTCCGCCCTAACCCATCTACATCAGGAGAATGTGGGCGTGATTTCAAAAACTTTAAAGCAGCCAAATCCGTCGCAAAAATTGCGGGTATTGATTGTCGATGACAGCCGGATGCAGCGAAAACTTGTTGCTGTTCATCTAAAAAAATGGGGCTTCGAGATTTATGAAGCTGAAAGTGGCGATGCGGCGCTAAAGCTAGCAAATGAAGCTGATTTGGACATGATATTGTCCGATTGGGTAATGCCAGGAATGTCTGGCCCCGAATTTTGTCAGGCCTTCCGCGCAATTCACAGAGAGCACTATGTCTATTTTATCCTTCTGACGTCGAAGTCCGAGAAGGGCGATATTGCAGAAGGCTTAGAAAAGGGAGCGGATGATTTTCTGTCCAAACCGGTCAATCCAACTGAGCTTCGGGCGCGCATCAAAGCCGGCGAACGTATTTTAGAAATGGAATCTGCTTTACAAAAGCAGAATGCCAAAACCCAAGATGCCTTAGATCAAATACGCGCCATAAACGCCGAAATGGATAAGGATTTAAAACGTGCGGCTATCCTACAACAATCACTTCTCCCGCCTAGCGAATTGCACACTCAATATTACTCTATCTATAATATGCTCAAATCCTCTGGCCATGTGGGGGGCGATTTGGTGGGAACCTTCCCAATCTCGGACACGCGCCGCGCGGTCTATTCGATTGATGTATCGGGTCATGGGGTGTCATCGGCGCTTTTAACGGTGCAGCTTCACGGCATGTTGCCCCCGTTTCAGAAGGACAAAAACATTGCTTTCAAGCCCGATGGCAAAGGGGGCTATGAGATTCGAAGCCCAAGCGAGATCGCCACACATTTCAACAACCACCTAAATAGCAAAGAAGAAAACGAGCTCTATTTTACCTTGGCCTATGCTGATGTGAATTTGCTATCAGGTGAGGTGGATATGGTGCAAGCGGGCCATCCCCATCCGGTGTTGTTTTCACCTACGGGTGTTCGCCGTCTAGGTGAGGGTGGGCCGCCCATCGGCCTAATTCCTGAAATAGAATTTGAAGAATTCCGTTTCAAAATGAAGCGCGGCGAAAAGCTCTTGCTCTATTCAGATGGGTTAACAGAGTGTCAAAATCCAGACGGGGAATTGCTTGATGACGACGGGTTGGAAACCATGTTGCAACCCTATCTGAACCAAACGGGGCTAGAGCTTTTGGAAGATATTGTTTGGAAATTGACCGAATTCGCTGAAGGTGATGACTTTGGCGATGATCTATCGGCAATTTTGTTCGAATTGTTAGAAAATGAAGTTGGAAGTTAAATTAATTTTTTTTTCCCAGTGCTAATCTTGTGAAAACCAAATTGACGGATTTTCGCAATGCGATTGCTCATCATATTTATTTTTTGCGGGTATCTTATTTCTGGATGCGTACCCTATAGCGCAATTTTTCCGCAACGCGTCGCCCAGCCAGATACGCCAGCCGCACGTAATTTTACCTCTTTCAGTGCCTCACTCCGATGTATGGATGATCTACTGGCCAGCGGTAATCATCCACGCGTTCTAATTTCGTCAACAGGCATCCCAGATCTTACCAAAAAAATCAGCGTCTCTGCAGATGACATGCTCGTCAATGCGATCAGCTCGATGAACAGACGGTCGCAGACCTATCTGTTTGTTGATCAATCCCTTGAAAAAGAATCGGGTCAGATAGCGCTTTTCACGCCGCAATCTTCCGCAGCGACCCCAACACTTTACATACGCGGTGCAATTTCACAGGTCGACACTCCTACGGGGACGAATGTAACCGTCGATGGCACAAACCTCGATGATACACGCCCTGTCGCATCGAGTAGCATCAATATTGATCGCGGCACCTCTATCGTATCTGTGGATATGCATTTGGTGTCTTTTCCATCCAAAACCGTTGTGCCTGGTTCCTCGGTTGCAAATTCTATGGTGGTCACGGGTCGTGGGTTCGGCCTTGGGGCATCGGGTGTTATCGACCTGGTCAGTCTTTCGACAACGATTGAAATTGATCGCGTTGAAAGCATGGGACAAGCAGTGCGTAATTTGGTGGAACTTGGGGCAATAGAATTGATTGGGCGGCACGCAAATGTGCAATATTGGGAGTGCCTCAATATCCCTGCGGTCAAAACCCGCCTCAACGAACGCAAAGAGTTTATTTTTAGCTCTGCTGATAAAATCAGACGCATTCCGGAAGCGCAGAAAATGCTTTCACAGCTTGGATTTTATAGTGGTCCCGTCACCGGAATTGTGGACCAACACACTCGCGATTCCCTGTCGCATTTTCAAGCCGCGCATGGATTAATCGCAACGGGCGATTTGAACTACGATACATTTCAGCAACTTCAGGAGCGCACCAAAGGCTATGCCCCAAAACGCCGTGTCGCGGGCATGGGGGGACGATTTAATCCCCAAGTAAAGCGCCCCTTGATCATCACATCCCTTTCTGCTGAACCAACGCCTTCGCGCCTTGAGGCTACCGCGCGCACCACAAAAAGAGATCCCATTTTTGGCGGTTTGATTTCACGCCGCCAAACAGAACCCAAATCACTTATCCTTAAGTCGGAAAAGTCCCGCTATAAGAAGGGGGATGTGTTACGTGCAGAATTGATAAGCCCTACCTCTGGCTATCTAACCTGTTTTCATCAATCCAAGGGTGGGTCGATCACTCAAATTTTTCCTAAAAATCCAAAAGCAACCTTCGCCATCGCCGCGGGCGAAGTGGTCGAGCTACCCGATACAAATGCGGGATTTGACATCATTGTAGAATCCAGTGACTGGGCCGAAGACATTTTATGTGTTGTTGAAACCGGCCGAAAGCCTGCGGATATTTCAAAGATCGCGGCCAATAAAACTCTTGCGCCGATGCGGGTAGATCGGTTTGACGCACTCATCGCTGCTTTCAAAACATCCTCTGCCGATTTGCTCACACAAACATTGTCCATCAAGGCACGTTGAGAACAGATGCTCACTTTTAGAGAAGAAGTTGCATCACAGTGTCCGCATCTCCGTCACTCGTCAGAAGATTAGCCGCCTGTTCAGGTGTCATCCAAAAATTGGAGCGTCCCGCCTCTACCTCCACACCTAAATTACGCACGCCACGCGCCAAATAGATGTGACATATCTTTTGCGCCTGAAGGTCGTATTCAGGCATGTAGGTGAACCTCTGATAAATGCGGATTTTCCGCATGACCTCGATCCGCCAACCTGTCTCCTCCAACACTTCGCGGTGCAATGCTTGTATTGGGGATTCACCAGCATCGATCCCACCGCCTGGAAGTTGATAGTCTGGATCGGGTTGTGCCTGATGCGTAATCAGCAATTTGCCATCTTTGACGATCACCGCGTACGCGCCTGGGCGCGGGGTATATTTGATATTTAAATTTTGCCGACCATATCTACGCATACGCCTTTTCTAACAAATCAATTCAATGGGTCGAGCCTGTCATTGCGCTTTTTCTCATTCGCTCTTAAGTGAGGCGCAAATCACGAGTACAGAAAATGACAGATAACTCCAATTGGGACGAAATCGTCGTCCCCTTTCAACTCGAAAACTCAAACATTCGTGGGCGCGCCGTACGTCTTGAACGGGTGCTTTTTGACATGCTCCGCCAGCACAATTATCCGCGTGAAGTTTGCGGTTTGCTGGCAGAGGCCGCGACTATCACCGCCCTTATTGGTCAAACCATTGATTTACGGTGGAAACTTTCGCTTCAAATTCGTGGCGATGGACCTATCCGCATTATTGCCACCGATTACTTCGGCCCCAGCGCGGACGGAAAGCCGGCACAAATGCGCGCCTATGCGAGCGTGGACAAAGACAGACTTGCCGAAGCCACGGGTACAGCCTTTGAAAAGATTGGCAGTGGCATGTTTGCGGTTCTAATTGATCAAGGTCGCGACACCGAGCCCTATCAGGGGATCACGCCTTTAAGCGGCGGTTCTTTGGCCAAATGTGCAGAAACCTATTTTGAGCAATCCGAACAGCTTCCCACCCGTTTTGAAATCGTTGTTGGGGAATCCATGACGGAAAACACAGCTGGCTGGCGTGCGGGTGGCATCATGATTCAACACATGCCGGATGCATCTCCCTTACGAGAGGGGGCAACAGAAGAAGATCAGAAGCCCAAATTTGATGCCAACGAGGAAGATTGGTCGCGGGTGAATATCCTTCTCGACACCGTAGAAGAGACCGAGCTTATTGGACCACTGTTGGATGTTCCCAACTTGCTTTTCCGGCTTTTCCACGAAGAGGGTCCACGGATGTCGGATGCCCAGACAGTGGAATTTGGCTGCACCTGTTCTGCGGACAAGGTGCGACAGACCATGTCAATCTATAGTCAGAAGGACATCGCCAAAATGACAGATGACAGCGGTATGGTTACAGCCGATTGCCAATTCTGCGGGGCACATTACGAACTGCCACCCGAAGAATTGGGCTTTGAAGGTAAATCGTCATAGCGCCCTTGAAGTGCGGCGCGCCCTTTG